>JBJSZR010000151.1:0-1381 GCA_046090385.1 Bacteroidota bacterium | reverse complement strand
GAAGTTACGTAATATGCAAAAACTGAAAAAGGCCCGAAGAATGTACATCCCTCGGACCTTTTTATGAAAGTACTTTTTAGAGATTTACAGAAGCAGATCAGGCGTGAAGATCGAACCGATCAAGATTCATGACTTTGTCCCAAGCTTTGATGAAATCTCTAAAAAGTACTTTCATAAAAAGGTCCGAGGGATGTACATTCTTCGGGCCTTTTTCAGTTTTTGCATATTACGTAACTTCAACCGATGATCCTTCTTGACTTTCACGCAACTTGGTGCGAACCCTGTAAATGGTCGGAGCCGATTGTGGATCAGGTCGTACGCGATTTTGAAGGTGAAATCGTTCTTCAAAAAATCGATATCGACGAAGATCCTGAACGTGCTCGTAGTTTCAACATTCGTAGCGTACCCACATTTGTTTTAATTGACGGTCCGCAGGAGATCTGGCGGATGAACGGATTTGACACAGCAATCAGGATGACTGCATCCATTCGGGAGGCAATCAATAAGAACTCTTTATGAAAAAAGATTCATCGCAGCTCATACTTAACGTGTCAGGCAATCTGCTTGGCTTTTGTTTGATTGTTATAACATCTCTCCATATCACTGACCGTAAAGAGGGGAGATTCCTGGATGGGTTGATGCTGGTGGTGACGTTGTTGCTTACAAGTGCAAGTGTTTTTTCATTCGTCGCGATCAAAAGAGAGAACGAGCCATTGGCAAGACGTATGACACGAATTTCGGAATATTTCTTTTTCGCCTCTCTTCTGGGTATTCTGATCGCTACATCGCTCATCACACTCGACTTCTTGGTGTGATCATGTGTTGACGTGGTTCTCAGGGTCGTATGAACATGACGAAGTTGAAGTTGTTCTGTTCAAGTACTGGAGAATCGAAGGTGTCAACGAATCCATCTCCGTTAAGGTCGGAAGACACATAGCCTTGTGCAAAGTTGAAGTTATCTGCTTCAAGGATCGGATTGTCGAAGGTGTCGATGAATCCATCCTGATTCAAATCGCCTGAATATACAGCGAACACTCCTGGTTCCATTTCAATTTGATTGCCACCGAAAGTCTGTGCTGCATCGTTGCTGAAATCGTACGAGGTTGTTGCATACATCAGTACAGGTTCCGTGCTCCACGTTTCGATGGACATTCGGTGGTTCAATACGATCCAACAGGAGACTCCAGTTGCCACTGAATCGAAATGTACTGATGCTGACCCATCGGTCATCAGTAATGCTGTTTTTGTTTCAAGGATGTTATTATCCGGATCAAGTGATTCGCGTAATTCAATAATCAATGTATCCGTTTCTGTGCCGATTGCTGTTGCTTCACCTTGGTTGAGCAATACGGGTTGCATGAGACCGGATCCGATGTAATAA
>JBJSZR010000150.1:0-924 GCA_046090385.1 Bacteroidota bacterium | reverse complement strand
CTTCAGCATCTTTCAGTTTCAATCCGCAATATGGAAATCCCCCTTTGGCAGTCACCTTCACAGATCTTTCTACTGGAGCTTCCTCCTATGAGTGGGATTTCGGAGACGGATCTGTAACGGGTACAGGCCCATCACCTACTCATATCTATCAAGATACTGGCTATTTCATTATCAGGGAAACTGTCACCAGTCCCTTCGGCTGTATTGATACGTTGACTAAAAGTATCTACGTGATCAAGCCTCTGCTTGATATAGCTGTTTTGGATGATTCCTCGTATCGCGACGGGGATAATTTCATCATCGTCGCCATCATTGCCAACTTAGGCACTCGTCCGATTGATAGTATTGTCATGGAGGCACGACTTGACCAAGGTTCTACCATACGTGAAAGATATGTTCGGCTGATTCCGAATGGACCGGAAGGATTACAGGTCTATAAGTTCAGTGCTTCATTTTATTTACCCGATCCTTACGCGCCTCGTTATTATTGTATCAGGGCTGATTCTCCCAACGGAGAGTTGGACGATGTACCTGAAAACAATGAGCGGTGTTTTAACCGCACTCAGGATCTTCAGGTAAATCTGTTTCCTAATCCATTCATGGATGATTTATCAATTGATTTGATTCTTCCTTCGGATGAGGATGTTGATATCGGGCTTTACGATCTTCAAGGTCGAATGATCAGAAATCTTTTTTCCGGTCTGGCTCGACAAGGACTTTTAAGAGTTCGCGACAGTTACCCCTCGTTGGCATCTGGTACTTATGCTTTACGAATCAATTACCGCAACAGGATTGAAACGTATTTAGTCGTTAAGCGCTAGCTGCACGTAAATAATTGAAAATCATGTTTATAAACAATGCGAAATAAAGCATGACTACAGGTCGTATTAATTGACCTACGTGCATGATTGGTGTAAGTTTGCT
>JBJSZR010000149.1:0-3303 GCA_046090385.1 Bacteroidota bacterium | reverse complement strand
GGTTTGCAATAATATCACAAACAGAAAACAAAATGAGCGGCTTCTGGAGGAGAGTGAAAGACTGAACCGACGGTTGATACAGGAACTTCCAGTGCCTGTTTCTATCATCCAAGATGACAAATCCATACTCGTTAATGACGCATTCGAGGAACTGGTTGGAAAAAACAATGAGCAAAAAGAAGTACGTTTCAATGAACTTGTCACGGAAGAGGACCGCGAAAAGCTGTTCGAATCAAGAGAGAGGCTCATCAGGGGTTCTGAATGGGTCGATTATACGGTCCGCATCCATCCTCCAAACGGTCCGTTGAAACATGTCGCAGTTCGTGACAGTTTTTTCAATTATAAAAACCATTTGGTGACCCTGTCTGTAATGAATGATATCACCGACAGGGTATTGGTAGAAAAGAAAAACAAAGAAATAGAGGAACGAACCCGGCAGATCATCGACTCCGCACTGGATGCCATCGTACTGACTGACCTGTTGGGAAACATCGTGGATTGGAACCGACAAGCCCAATCGATATTCGGTTGGGTGGGAAGAGAGGTTGCAGGTAAGAAATTAGAGGATATCATCCTGCCTGATTCGATAACACAAATATCTGAGCCAGAAAAGCCGCAACAAAAACTCACACTCAACAAGCTTATTGAGACAACAGGAATCGGCGCAGGAGAAAGAACGTTCCCCATCGAGTTGTTCATCTCACAAATAATCACACTTGAAGGCAAGCTACTTGCCTTTTACATCAGGGACATTTCGGTAAGGAAGGATACGGAAAAGAAAATACAAGAGTCAGAAAGAATCGAAGCCATACTGAACAACTACTCTTCTTCCGTTCATCAGATCGACAACATTCCTGCTATTCTGGACCATCTGGTCGCAACGTTCAACTCCATCTGTAATCTTTGTGAAATAACCGTTTACCTTGTCGATCTCACGGGTGATTCATTGATTCCCTTCCACATCGGATCGACCATACTTCCAGGTGGAACAGATGATTATTTCGATCATACCATACAAATCGGACAGGGACTTATAGGTAAGAGCGCAAAAGGTGCAGAAATAATCGTCGTGCAGGACCGGTCGAAGGATGATGAGTATGGTCTAAAGAAGGAAATTCCGGGCGCAGAACTTGCTGCTCCCATCATGGTGAACAACAAGGTTTTTGCCGTAATGCATTACAAAACGCATGTCATTGGTTTCTTCAGTGAGTTCAATCAGAACATCATTCGGAAGCTCTTCGACTCCACAAGTGGCAGGATAGCCAAGATAATAGACGAGCAAAATCAGATGAAAATGACCAGGGAGCTCATCAGGAACAATGCCCAGCTACAACAGTACTCCTATATAGTTTCCCATAACCTACGTGCACCTATCGCCAACTTATTGGGATTGTCTAAAATATTCAATCAGTCCAATCCATCCGACGAAAGGAACAAACTTATCATCAAAAACATCGAATCATCAGCCAATAATATCGATGTCATCCTTCGTGACCTGAATGAAATATTATCCATCAAAAAGGACGCATCGAAATCAAAAGAATACATACGATTCGACGATCTTATGTTCACAGTCATGAAAGGACTGGAGCGAGAAATCGCAGAGGTAAAGCCACTGATAAAAACCGACTTCAAAGCGGAAGGAATCAGAACCATCAAACCTTACATGACCAGTATTTTTTCCAATCTCATCGGAAACGCGATCAAATACCGGTCAGACAAACGTCCTTGCGAGATATGCATATCAACTCACTTATCCGGAGAATCCACGGTGATCGTATTTGAGGACAACGGCATCGGAATCGACATGGAAAAATTCGGCGATAAGATCTTCGGCCTTTACAAGCGTTTTCATATGCATGTTGAAGGAACCGGAATCGGACTACACCTTGTCAAATCGCAGGTGGAGGCGCTGAACGGGCATATCCTACTGACTAGCAAAGTCGATCAGGGCACTAGATTTACGTTAGAAATACACCATGAATAAAGACAGATTAATCATGCTTGTGGATGACGATGTCATTCATAACTTCATCACAGAACATTTCCTTAAAGACAACTATCCGCCAGTACAGGTCGTTTCGTTCGTGAATCCGGAGGAAGCTCTGAAGCACCTCTCCTCCATTCCAACAAACAGGGAGTTGAAATTTCCGGATGTGATTTTCCTGGATATCAACATGCCATTGATGAACGGCTGGGAATTCCTGGATGAATATATCAAAATGGATTTCCATCATGTCGCACCCTCAAGGATCTATATACTTTCCTCATCCCTTGATCCAAATGACATTTCAAAAGCCCAGAGATACTCAGCAGTGTCAGGATTCATCTCCAAACCTTTGAGTCCTGACAAGGTAAATGATATTCTGGAATGAATTCAGGACAATTTCAATGGTAACTCATTGGATGACCAAGATACCACATACTGCCAGAAAAAGGCGTACTTGATTATTACATTGAGATTAAATGATTCACGGAATCAATTGAGTCAATAAGGGAAGACAGGGCAGCTTCAAAGAGGCAACCTGTCAGTCAGCAACACAGATTTTGAAAGTAACGTCCATGCCGCCGACAGGCAGGATCCGTACTGCATACGAACCTGGTCCATATTCGCGCAAATCAATCGAGTAAATATTCCTGTTTCTTAATACACATCTGCCTGAGAAATCGAAAACCTCCACCTCAAAGTTATATCCAAAACGAGAACCGTCTTTGATATTGACCACGCCTGTTGTCGGATTCGGATATACTGAAAATATTTTTTCATCTACCGAATGATCAGTTGACGTTGAAAGCTGATAATTGAATCCGGAAGAATATTGAAAGACGCAACCATTCGCATCAGTTGTCCTAACAACATAGATACCACTTTGCAAGGCATTCAAAGACTGACCTGTTTCTCCGTTCAACAATTGACCATTCAAGTACCATTGATAAGACGATGCTAAGGTGGCGGATAGCATATTTCCACTTTCGGTGATGGAAGGTATCGGAGGAGGAACATTATCAAGGTAACAATCGCTGTATCTGAATGCCTTGGCATTCCCACCACCAAGGGATTTGGACCAAAGCAAATTTCCAGCCGGATCGAATTCTTTTATCAGACCGGATGTCCCCATATTCACCAATATGTTACCATTAGGCAACTGCTGTGAGCTGCCTTCGTTGCCATTATATCCTCCACATGCCTGACGGATGGTATAGCTGGCTGGAGTAAAAGCAGAACCGGGTATGATTGGATAATTGTATCCACTGACAGAAGGCGTGAAAATATCAGCGCAAGAGGCAGTGCTTGATATCCCC
>JBJSZR010000148.1:0-2628 GCA_046090385.1 Bacteroidota bacterium | reverse complement strand
ATGATAATTCCGTTATAGGCGATGAAGTGGTGATTCATGCCAATACAGTCATTGGAGCTGATGCTTTTTATTTCAAGCGTCGTCCGGAAGGCTATGATAAGATGCGTTCATGTGGACGCGTGGTCATTCATGACCGCGTGGAAATCGGTGCCAATTGCACCATCGACAAAGGTGTTTCATCGGATACCGTCATTGGTGCGGGAACAAAGCTCGATAACATGGTGCATATCGGCCATGATACGGTAGTTGGCAATAACTGTCTTTTCGCTGCTCAGGTAGGTGTTGCAGGGGTTGTCACCATCGAGGATGATGTCATCCTTTGGGGACAAGTGGGTGTTCAGAAAGACCTTACGATTGGCAAGGGGGCTGTGGTTCTTGGGAAGTCGGGTGTTCCCAAATCCCTCGAGGGAGGCAAGACATATTTCGGAGCTCCAGTGCAGGATGCACGTGAAAAGATGAAAGAGCTCGCCTTCATTAAACAGTTGCCGGAGCTTCTGGACAGGATAAAGAAAGAACGTTCGTGACTCAGATGGACAAGCCGGCTAAAATTGGTGACGCAGGTGATACACTGGTTGCGGAGCTTGGCGTTAAGCGACTTCAACTACATTGGCTGTTACAGATCACAAAAGCGATCTGTTATGGTTTCAACAAGACCGAGTTGCTGAATGTGTATGAACATGTCTTACAAAGCCAGCTTAAAGTGGAAAAGCTGGTTCTTTTCATTCAGGATTCGGGTTGGCGATGTGAGTTGATGTACGGTACCGGTACTTCATTTTCAGAGATCGATGTCGATCGTATCCTTACCGAGTTGGGTAAGCTGCACAACCTTGAATCAGAAAAGGATCTGTGGGTAGGGGCTTTCGAAGCCATTCTTCCGATACATCACAAGGACCAGCTATTGGCTTATGCACTGATCGGCGGTTTGGCCAACAGCGCTATTCCCAAAAAGAACGAACTGGTTTCTTTCGTGCATACCATTACGAATGTGATTGTCGTTGCCATTGAGAACTTCTCAGTATCTGTGGAAAAGGAACGACAGGAATTATTGCAGCATGAAATGGAGATCGCAGCACAGATGCAGTCGATGTTGTTGCCTTCAAGCCTGCCTGACAATCCTTCAGTAAGAGTCGAGGCCTTGTATCAGCCCCACTTTGAAGTGGGTGGTGATTATTATGATTTCATCAAACTGAATGAAGATGAATTCGCATTTTGTATGGCCGATGTATCGGGCAAGGGTGTTCCTGCAGCTCTTTTGTGTTCTAATTTCCAGGCCAACTTGAACGCCTTGGTACACGTGCAGCCTTCTCTAACAGAACTGGTCCGAATACTGAACCGTAAGATATTTTCAAATGCCAACGGCGAAAAATTCATCACATTCTTCATAGGCCGCTACAATACCAGGACTCGTGAGCTTACTTATGTAAATGCTGGTCATAATCCGCCGTTCCTTATACATGAAAAAGTTGTCTTCATGCTGGATGAAGGAAGTACGGCGCTTGGTATGTTCGAAGAGCTGCCTTTTGTGAATGTCGGGAAGACCTTTGTGCCCGGAAATGCTTTCTTACACTGTTATACCGATGGGGTCACCGATGTGCTTGACGAGAAGGGAGAAGAGTTCGGGGTATTCAGATTGAGAGAATTTTTCTCAGATAATGTGAACAATTGCGATTTGAGAGCCCTTCACAAGAAACTGGTTGATATCCTTGTTTCACATAGAGGCACGAAGGGATCATTTACCGATGATCGTACGCTCCTTAGTTTGTGGTTCAAGCACTGACCAGGAATTCAGTTTTCCAGTATTTCATTCTTTTGGTCGCTTCGATGATAAACATCCAGTGAAACCAGCATAGCCATGAAGGCCCAGAAAGGGACTGATAATTTATCTGTATCCAAGAAGTTGTTCAGCATTCCATGTGCGAAATAGGTTATGAGCCCAAGTAGGATACCTAAGATATATTTTCTTGTGTTGTTGTCTGTTGTTTTGGAAAAAGCAAGTGTAGATTGATACAATGTCACCACCACCAATAGGATCATCAGTACCATTCCTAAAACGCCTGATTCTGCCAAGGGGCCAATATACTCGCTGTGCGCATTGCCTCGGTTTCCGGCATTCGTGGAAATGATCGTCATCTCATCCGACTTCTGGAAGGGAGCATAATTGAATTGATACGTCCCCGGCCCCCAGCCGAATACTGGTCGCTCCTTCCACATCCTGAAAGCGGAATTCCACCTGTTGATGCGCTCCAGATTCGATGCGTCTGTGGAGATGTTGGAAATGGACTGCAGGTGTTTATTGATATCTGTAGCAGAATCTTGCCGGTTCTTTTCCAGCTTCATGAAAATATCCGACTGGAACGCAAGGAATATCGAAAGTAACGTAATGCCTGTTACAGCTACTTTCCAAAAGCGAATCCGGAAGTAATAGATGACGAAGCAGGTAAGAGCCATGATGAGACTGATCCATGCTGCGCGCGTGTAGGAGAAGATGATAGCGATTATCAAGATGCCCAGGATGATTCCAGACAGGGGCTTTTCATAGGATTTGCTTTTGGGCAATACCATCAACGCAATGATAGGAGGGATGAACATGGCTATGGCTGCCGCGTAAGCGGTAGGGTCGTTGTAGAA
>JBJSZR010000147.1:0-1245 GCA_046090385.1 Bacteroidota bacterium | reverse complement strand
GGCATCGACCGTGCTGAAATGATCAACCAATTGCATACCGGAAAGGCCAAATATTCCTCCATTTTCAATTATCCAACCCTCACATGGGCCGATATCGGTGCCATTGGTTGGTTGGTTGACGGAGCTGCCATTGTGAACCAGACCATCCTTGCGAAATGTTCCTACGGACCTTATGCGCGTGCGATGGTACGCATCTGTAAGGAAGAGAATTTCCACCATAAGCAGGGTTATGAAATACTTGCCACGTTGATGAAAGGAACTGCTGAGCAACGAGCCATGGCCCAGGATGCGGTCAACCGGTGGTGGTGGCCTTCGTTAATGATGTTCGGACCTTCCGATAAGGACTCTCCCAACAGTGCCGAATTGCTCCGCTGGAAGATCAAGCGTTACTCCAACGACGAGCTGCGCCAACGGTTCATCGACCGTACCATACCTCAAGCCCAGAATATCGGAATTACCGTACCTGATCCTGACCTTAGGTGGAATGAGGAGCGTCAGCATTACGACTTTGGCGCCATCAACTGGGAAGAATTCTACCAGGTCATCAACGGAAACGGCATATGCAACCGAGAGCGTCTAAAAGCCAGATCGTCCTCTGTACGTCCTTTGTTCTCCAACGTGCATGCATACGAGTAGAATCCGCGTGTCTGTCCGATGAGATCAAGTGAGATGTTCGTGATCGCAATATCCTCTTCAAGTATCGGACCATGTCCGCACCACTCCGCGAGGCGTTGACCCAATATCAGGCTCGTATCACCGATGCGGATGCAATACTCCGAAAGAAACTGCGGTATCTCCAAGGTTTTATGATTGCTCATTCGAACTGCGCCCCGGGCGTTTTATAAAAGGTGGGATGCCTGTAGGCTTTATCGTTTGACGGTTCAAAGAAAGGCCCTGCATCTTCAGGACTGCTCGATACGATGGCATCTGCAGGAACCACCCAAATACAAGTCGCTTCATTCCGCCGAGAATACACATCACGTGCGTTCATGAGCGCCATCTCCTTGTCAGGTGCATGTACGTTGCCGGCATGCTCGAATGGCATACCGGTCCGCTTTTGCGTAAAAACTTCCCAGACGGGCCATTGGTCTTTTTTCATGAGCGGAGTGCGTTATGTCAGGCTGCAAGAACGTTACCTGCTTTTTTCATGGCGTATGCATTGGCCGCTTCACGAACCCATTGGCCATCATCATGGGCTTTTTGTC
This sequence comes from Bacteroidota bacterium, assembly GCA_046090385.1. Taxonomy (GTDB): domain Bacteria; phylum Bacteroidota; class Bacteroidia; order AKYH767-A; family 2013-40CM-41-45; genus Pollutiaquabacter. The sequence continues at coordinate 40 of JBJSZR010000147.1, read as the reverse complement.
TGGCTTTTAGACGCTCTCGGTTGCATATGCCGTTTCCGTT
>JBJSZR010000146.1:0-1816 GCA_046090385.1 Bacteroidota bacterium | reverse complement strand
GTAATTGCCTCCGGATCTTCGCTCATTGTTTCTTGGAAGTCTTTTGAATGTGATCTGGGCAAAGCCGAACCACCATACGCCGACAAGTAAGAAAGCTAGTCGTATCGCGCTGCCATTGTCGATTCCTCCATACCATGCAGGAAAAAGGACCATCGTAAGTGAAAATATCAGTAAAAGTGAGCTTCCCAGATATCCAAAGGAGAATCCTTTCGCACTGACCTTGTCCTGGAATTTCGGCGCTGCTATTTCGGGTAAATAGGCATTGTAAAATACGATACTGCCCGCATATCCGACCGCTGCGAGAATGGTTCCGGTAATTCCGATCCATAATGTTTCAAGTGATTCAAAAAAATACAGGCTACTGCAAGCCAGCGAGCCCAGAAAGCAGAAAAAGTACATGAATGGTTTTTTACGTCCTGAGAAATCCGCTATTGCCGATAGTAATGGATTGATGAATGCAATCAGTAGGAAAGCGAAAGAGATGGAATAACTCTGTAATGCATCGCTGTTGAAACTCATTCCCAGGAATTCAACGCGAGTGTTTCCTCCTCCGGTAATGGCGTTGAAATAAATGGGGAAGAGGGTAGATGTGATCACTAAAGAATAGGCAGAATTGGCCCAGTCGTACATGGCCCATGCATTCACTGTCCTCTTGTCGTATCCGGCGTGTTGCATGGCAGTGCCTGTCAGTGTCTGAAGGATTTGACGGTATCCACGAAATGGCGGACTTTTTCTTTCTCGATATCAGGATAAAGTCCGTGGCCAAGATTTGCGATGTGTCTGCCAGGGCCGAATTCCCGGAGCATTTTTTCGGTTTCAGTACGAATGGTTTCAAAGTCGCTATAAAGCAGGCAAGGATCCATGTTGCCTTGTAAAGTCTTTCCTTTTCCGATCAGGGTCTTTGACTCGGCAATAGGCATGTTCCAGTCGAGTCCGATCACCTCGCAAGGTAGTTCGCCCATTGCATGTCTGGCAAAGAATGCTCCTTTGGCGAAAACAGTGACTGGCGCTTCACGGATGGCTTCGCAGATCACCCGGATATATCTTAACGCGAATTCTTCGTATTGCTCCGGCGATAACAGGCCTGCCCATGAATCGAAAAGTTGCAGCATATCAGCTCCTGCATTTATCTGAGCTTTGAGATAATTGATAGTGCTGAGCGTGATTTTTTCAAGCAATCGATGCGTCAATACCGGCTCGGTATAAAGGAATTTTTTTGCAGTAGAAAATGTCTTGCTTCCTCGCCCTTCCACCATGTAAGCAAGAATGGTCCATGGTGCACCGGCGAAACCTATCAGCGGAACACGACCCGCCAGAGTACGGTTAGTGATGCGTATGGCATCAAGAACATATTGGAGATCCTCTCCATTCGCCACTCTGAGAGTATCAATATCATTAGCTGTGCATACTGTTTTTGCAAAAGTGGGACCCTTCGCTTCAATCACTTCATATGGCAGTCCCATCGCTTCCGGAATGACCAGTATGTCAGAGAAGATGATAGCTGCATCGACACCGAGAATGTCTACGGGTTGAACAGTCACCTCTGCGGCGAGGTCGGGTGTTTCAACCAATTGTTTGAATCCGCCTACTCGTGCTCTCACTTCGCGGTACTCGGGCAGAATGCGCCCGGCTTGACGCATAAGCCATACCGGTGTCCGTTCAGTGGCTTCGCCTCGTGCGGCACGCAATAGCAGGTCATTCACCGGTTTCATCGTCGCAAAATTAATAAAATGGCCCAGCCTGTGGTCAGAAGTAATTGATTATTCCGAAGTGTACTTTCCCGCTTCTGACTTCGAATCTTCCTCCACCTTGCTTA
>JBJSZR010000145.1:0-735 GCA_046090385.1 Bacteroidota bacterium | reverse complement strand
GACGGTAGGTATTGATGAACTTCTCAGGAATCAAACGGATGTCGCCATTTACGACATGTTCCAAAGCAGGTTTTGATATCCGGTCCATTTTCAGGAACCACTGCATGGAAAGCTTGGGCTCGATGACAGCATCAGTCCTTTCGGAATAACCGACTTTGTTACGGTAATCTTCCACCTTTACCATCTGACCGGCAGCTTCAAGATCCTTAGCGATCTTTTTGCGGACGACAAAACGGTCTTCACCGATGTAGAATCCGGCTGCAACACTCATGGTCCCATCATCATTGATGGTATCAATAACCTCCAATCCGAACTTCTGCCCCAGCTGATAGTCATTGATGTCATGAGCAGGTGTGACCTTGAGTGCACCGGTCCCGAATTCCATTTCGATATAATCATCGAATACGATCGGAACAGCACGATTGACCATTGGAATCACTGCGAACTTTCCTTTCATTCCAGCATACCTGGGATCTTCCGGATGAACACAAACGCCTGTATCGCCTAAGATAGTTTCAGGGCGAACAGTCGCGATGGTGATGAATTCCTTGCCAATACATTTAGTATCTCCACATTCAACTCCCCACGAATCATCTGCAAAGGTCCAGCTGGACGGGGATTTGCCAAGGGCTTTTGCCAAAGTGGAATCGACGACCGGATAACGGACATGATATAATTTCGAATTCACCTCTTTATAAATGACCTCCTCATCGCTCAACGCTGTTTTGCCTTGAG
>JBJSZR010000144.1:0-6890 GCA_046090385.1 Bacteroidota bacterium | reverse complement strand
ACTCGAAGGATCATTCAAATAGCGGTAAATATTAGAGATAAGGATAGCTCCCGGGATGATGAGAAAAAATAAAGACATGATCGAATTGATTTTTAAGTTCAGAATGGAGACAAGTCGTCGCCGGCCTCAAGCCGGATTCCTTTTGGACGGACTGGACTGGTAAGATCACTGCAAGTACGGATTCCTTTCAGGACATTATTTTCTACCTCTATGAGCAATTCGAAAAAATGTCCGCTTCTGTTTCCGATGAAACGGTATCCTTTCGATTTGGAATCCGATCCGGATTTTCCGAAAAACATATTTATACCGGTGTCGCCACTGCTTTGTAAGATGGAAAACAGACCCTGTAACTGGTCGATGAATTCCGTTTTTGTTACTCCATTATAAAAATTGACTACAGGTAACAAGGCATCGATCTTTTCTCGATCCATGCTGGCTATCGTACCTGCAGTGACCTCAAGCATGGAGCTTGACTCAAGATAAGCGTCTACACGTTGTTGCAGGAAGGGAGCAATCTCCCCGTTTTGCCGGATTGGGGTTTTCATGGCTGATTTTTTAGTGAAGAATAGTACTCCGACCAATGTGATCGGCTTTTTAATTCAAGAGCTTGTAGGAGGTTGACGCTAATTCAGAACGGATCCGGAAAGGGGGTAGTACAGGATACGTTGTGAATCAAGCGTGAAGTAAAAGTAACGAAGCGCTGCACTGTTTATTCCAGAATCACGCTAAAAAGTTTTACACCCCTACGTTTTGCAGCAAAAATCTAGGTGTTGAAAACCCTAAAGGCTGTTTTCAAGAAGGGAATAAAGCCGTGAATCCGTCAATTCTAACAGCGTCGCCACTGATCCAGGTCATTTTTAATCATCCAGTCATCCGATAATATTGTACTTACTAATAATATCAATTGCATTGTTATAAATGGTCAAGAAGCATTTGTCAGCAGTAGTTTTTTCATTAATCGCATTTGCCGGTACGTCTTTCGGCACAGGGTTGATGGACACTACCAGATCTAAAACCTATATCGTATTTGATGCGGGTATGGGAGTGGGACAGGTTTCCGAATCGCAAAGCAGAATCGCAGGAATCGGATTTTCAATAACGGGTAAACGATGGGGCGGAGGCATCCGGTTGAAATTGATGTCAGGAGGCACCGGAGTCGATTATGGATGGTTCGGTCCTCCCGTTGAAAAATTTTCTGAGAAAGCGGTATTGGCCTATAGAAGCATACCGGTTTTCAAGAACCATACGTTTCGTTTAGGTGCTGGATATGGCATGATGGAAGGAGATGCATTGAACACCGATCAAACGGACCTCGAGTCGATCGGTAGCGTGAGTGGCCTTGCACTTGAGGCGAGTTTAGGGAACTATTCCAAGCTAGTAGGATATAACATCGGCCTGAACGTCAATCTTAATGGCAGCGAAAATTATTTCGGAATCATCTTTTCATTGGTACTTACAGGCAGATGAATTGCAGAAAGCCGAATCAGTCGGAACGCCTTGATTTTCTTAAATCCCATGGAGCTACCGGATGTGCATTGGACCAAAGACCGCGTTTGGCAACTCGTGCATCGACTTCCAGTTTTGCAAGATCCTGACTGTCATCGAATTGCTTATAATGCCAAGCAAGTCCTGCACGCAACAACTCCTTGTTCAGGTTTTTTCCGTCGGGCAGATAGACTATGCCCAATATCCTTCCGTAACGGTCTTTTGATTCATAGGCTATGCGTACATTTTTTCCGAAGCACCGATCGGATGTAAATGTTTTCGCCTGGCTTCCGAAAGCCTGATTTTTTTCCGGACAATCGATTCCTGTAAATCGTATCTTCTCTTGTATGCGGCCTTCTATTAGTATCGTTATCGTATCTCCGTCAGCCACTTTTATAACCTTTCCTAACAGTTCTCTTAAAGCCGTTGCTCCCAGGAAAAGGTAGGCAATAAGTAAAAGTAGAATCGATTTTAAAAGACGTGCGTTTGCCATGTCTATAAATTTTCATCAAAATACCTACGAACTATAAAAACCGAAAGCATATATCACTAATTTTCAAAAAGAAATCAAACAAACTGTTCATGAAAAAACATCTGCTTCTTCCGGCCCTGATCATTGGCTTTTGTATCTCATCACTATCAGCACAGAACTATGCTGAATTCCATATCCGCTATGGAGCTCCCTCGGGTTCTCAGAATATTTATTGGGAGGTCAACGATATACTCACTGTCGACATGAAAGACGTGGACATCACCGATCAAAACGGCATTCCAATGGCCAAATACTCAAAAATCGACATCTCATTGGGAGAGGGATTCAATGCAGGGATTTCATTCGGCCATCACTTCACGGATCATTTATCCGGAGAGCTGGGAGTTTCCTATCTTTTTGGCGCAACGGCACAGGCAAGAACCACTGCAACAGGACTGAATATTACACAGAACATGTCAGCGACCATGCTACAGTTCAATCCATCTGTAGTTATCGATGCGGGTGATGGATCCTGGACACCATACGCCAGATTGGGGTTCATAGCAGGTTTTGGTAAAATAACCTACGAAGTGGAAGGCATCGATGATGACGGAAAGGATTCATATACGATGATTCTGGATGATGACATTGCAGCAGGCTGGACAGCAGGATTGGGTATACGCCACAGCCTTAACGACAAGATCTCCATTTTTGGAGAACTGTCAGGAGTAGCTATGAACTATGCACCAGGTAAAGCCGAGGTCACGGAGTATACATCAAATGGCGTGGACCAGTTGAATCAACTCACGGTCAACGAGCGCAAGGTCGAATTCTTCGATGACTTTGATTACCCGCTGATTATCAGTCAGCCCGCTGACGAACCATACACAGCGCTGAAAAAGAAACTGCCATTCGGAAGTTTCGGGTTAAGATTCGGTGCCAGAATCAATCTTTGATTTCGAAAAAACAAATTCAATGAAGGTGACAGATCAAGGATTCATTCATCGGACGCATTGCGTCTGACTGATCCGATCTCTACAATCGAAATGAATGATTTGATATTGAAAAAAGCGACAGGGATGCTCTTGAGGCTGTTGTCAAAACACTGGTTGTAAAGAAAATCAGAACAGCTTCGGGTCGAATGTGACACCGATGGGGATGATAGTACTTTCTTTTACATTCTCGAAACCTCCTTCTACAGATTCGAATAGAAGCATCACTTGATCGGTATATGGCGAAAGTATATATCCGATGTATTTAAAAGAAAGGCCATTTATTATTTGGCCTTTTGTCACCAAAGTTCCGGATCCGCGTTGATCCATTGCAACTTTTACGTTATAATTTATTGTGGGATAAATGTAATAGCTGTCCGTGTTTGGCGTTTCACTTTTAGATACTCTTACCTCGTAAGAGTGCCCCTTGAATTCTATCTCTTTATCCGGGATCACTTCCATCGGAATTTGAGAAACCCCTTTTGAGCGCAGCAATGAAATAACAGAACGTTCTTTTGCGTTCCAGTTCTGTAAATGATTCTCAACATGTTCACTGTTTTCACTTAAAGCCAGTTCAGATACGATTTTATCTGTAAAAATATTTTGAATCCTGATCGTATGTGAGCAGCAACCGCATCCATTTGAACACGGTCTTGAAAGATATGCGAACAAACCGTCTTTACTGAAACCGATCGGATAGAATTCCATATCCTTCTGATGAAGAATATTATCCGGATAGGTGTAATTGAAATTGAACTCCTCTTTTTCAGGAGCAGTGGCCTCTTCGGTCATCGTCTCCCTTTCAGAAGTACCCGAAGTCGGGCTGTTGTCCACCCACGTAGCGGGCTTTTTTTCATTACAAGCAAAAAGCAGCAAAGCGATAAATAAAGCCATGCCAATGTTCAAACACTTTTTCATTTTTTCTGGAATTGTGACACTAAGGTATGATTTTGCGGCAATTGGATGAAAGAACATCGTTCCATTATATTCAACTGTAATCGTAAACGTGCTCAAGGCTGATATTACTATCTGCTTTTTCCGATATTTGAAGAACACCAGACCCAATAAACGGCGTGCAATCTACCCTTCAGAAAAGATGGTTTTTGGTTTTGACTTTCATCCTTTCCGGATTTTTCTTTTTCACCAAAGACCTTTCAGACTGTTATGATAAGGTAATCATGGCAGAGGGACATGGATATTATTCGTATCTCTTAACCTCCCATATTTACAATGATCCGACTTTCGATTTTTTCAATCAGCTATACGTCAAATATTATTGCGGAGGCGTGCAGCCACCTGTGATGAATTTCATCAACGAATTCGACGGAATTCGAGTAAACAAGTATTATCCGGGGGTTTCACTGTTGTGGATGCCCTTTTTTCTGATCGCACACTTATTATCATTGCTATTCGGTTGGACTGCGGATGGCTATTCGGATGCATATCAATACGCGATCGGAATTGCTGGTATTTTCTACACGGGTCTTGGAATCCATTTCACTTTACGGTTGATGGATCGGTTCAGGATTTCCTTTTACATGCAAGCGCTGGTTTCAACCACATTGTTGTTCGGCACCAATCTGCTTATTTATTCAGGTGCTTGGTCGTCCCAAACCCATGCCTATTCGTTTTTTCTGATCGCTGCATTCTCCTATTATGCTTTCAGACTATTCGATGAAACGGATCCTGATAAAAACGGTGCTTTATCGATTCTTGCAGTATTGACTGCGCTTATTATCAGTGTTCGTCCGCAGTGCATTGCAGTCGTGTTTCTGCTTCCTTTCTACGGGGCAACAAGGACGAAATTGTCTCGTATCATGCGTGAGAATATGCCAAGCCTCAAGTTTTTTTTCGGTATGCTGTTAGCCTCTCTGATAATTTTCCGGGTTGTGTATTACTGGCATCTTCAAACCGGACATTGGTATTTGTATCCTTACCATGGCGAGAGTTATGATTTGATGCAGCCACATGTAATCGACATATTGTTCAGTTACCGTAAGGGGTGGTTGTTGTATTCTCCTTTCATCCTATTCGGATTGGCAGGAATAATCTTTTTCAAATCTTTAAAAGAAAAAACCAACCTTTTTCTTTTTTGGTTCGTTCTTGTTTATGTTTCCAGCTGTTGGTGGTGCTGGACTTATAGTCAGACATCGTTTGGCCAGCGTACGTTCGTTGATTTTTATCCTTTGATCGGATTACAGGCAGGCATTCTTTTCGAAAAGATAAAAGCCAGAAGATGGTTCTTGATTATTCCAGTAGCGTGTCTGTTACTGATTTTGATGAATCTGCTTCAGACCCATCAATACCGAAAAGGAATACTTGACGGCGACCTGTGTGATCGTGATGGTTATTTCGCTGGATTTTTCACGGTCAGACCGATAGCCAACTATCCGGTTCCTGTTTCTTCTATTCTAAAGAAGGAGGAAGTGGTAGAAGATTTTGATTCAAAGGAAACCGGTTCGCGAATTATCGATTGCGGTCCTATAAACGGCAAATGCACCTTCGTTTCAGACAGCGTCATTTATAGTGAAGGCATTACTGCCAATCTGCCTCTTTTTCTCGATGGCAGCGAGTTCTCACACGTCAGGATTGCCGCTGACATCAAGTCACCGAAGATGATTACTGAAGGGATCAACTTGGTTATTGAACTTAAGCGTGGCGATGCATCATTCGGCTATTCCGCACATCCCATATCACCATACATCCATGGAAAAGAATGGACGAGAGTTCGGTTCGGCATGCAGGTTCCTGTGCAAGTTCGATCAGGCGATCAGGTCAAAGTTTACGGATGGAAAAGCGGAAGTGAGCCGATAGGCAACGTATACATGGATAACCTAAGTGTCGAATTCATTCAGGCAGACAGTTCTTATTATTTGAAAAAAAGGTAATCAAACCTCTTGATCTATCTTTTTGTCTCCTTGTACTATGCCGTATCAACCCAGATTCAACGCAACCTGATCCCAGTTGATCACATTCCACCATGCAGCAAGATAGTCGCCACGTTTGTTTTGGTACTTCAGATAATAAGCATGCTCCCACACATCAATACCCATTACAGGTTTGCCTCTTAATTCGGATACATCCATAAGCGGATTGTCCTGATTGGGAGTGGAGCCGATAACGAGTTTTCCATCGTTCGTTTTAACCAACCAGGCCCATCCCGAACCAAAACGTTTTGTTCCTGCTTCGTTCAATTGTTTTTTGAATTCATCGAAGGAACCGAATGATTGATTGATCGCCTCAGCTATTTTACCGGCAGGCGCACCTCCGCCTCCCGGTTTCATCAGTTTCCAAAAGAAGTCGTGGTTCCAATGGCCACCTCCGTTATTCCGGACTGAGGCAGAGTACCGGGAAACGTTGGACAGCAAGTCATTCAACGATCCACCATGTATATGACTTTCATCGAGTGCTTTATTCAGATTGTTCACATAAGCCTGATGATGTTTAGTATGATGGATTTCCATAGTCATCTTATCGATGTGAGGCTCGAGAGCATCATAGGCGTAAGGTAAGGGGGGTAATGTAAAAGAGAGATGTTGATGTCCGCCGTCCTGAGTATCACTACCCGATACGATTTTTGGTAAGGAAAAAGCAACCAAACCACCGATGGTAGCCAGGCCGGTGTTCTTGATGAAGTTTCTTCTTGATTGTGGCATTTTGATTCAAATTTTCATTACAAAGGTATTTTTGTGTGGCTGAATTCATACTTATTAACAGCACATTTACCAACAATTAGCGCCTACTTACCAAACATACATTCCTGTCGGCCCTTCATTTCATTATTTTTGTGAATTATTTTCTGTCAAACTTTTAAAGGGACATTCAGACGGGTATGTTTTTCAAATCGGGCCGATGTGTATTCTATATTCTCTTTTTGATTTTTTCACTATCCGTTGGATTTTCCAGTGCACAGCTGGTCATCAATGAAATCTGTCCCTCCA
>JBJSZR010000143.1:0-5283 GCA_046090385.1 Bacteroidota bacterium | reverse complement strand
GTTTCATCGAAGACCATCTCGACGCCACTACCAATGCTTTTTACAATAATGAATTGGTGAATGACGTGGGTAACATCGGTACGGATCATGAGATCTCCATCTTGGACTTGGCAAAAATGATTTTGCGCGTCACACGCTCACGTTCACAGATCGTACACATGCCATCCCTGAAGGAGGGTGATATGACCCGCCGTCGTCCCGATGTCACCAAGATGAAAATGCTGTTGAACCGGGACTTTACCCCCCTGGAAGAGGGTATCCGCAAGATTCTTCAGTCTTCTTCCGTCATCAGTACCTGATAGCGATTTTTTCATTTTCCCATAGGTGTCCGTTTGCCGGTCATCTTTGCTTAATTTAGCCCGATGCACGATCCAAAGTATTTCCAGCAGTTGGTTGATGTTGAATTGGAGCGAATCCAATTCAGTGAAAGACCTGCTGAACTTTATGATCCTATCCGCTACATGCTCAATCTCGGTGGCAAAAGGATGCGACCCGCATTGTTACTCATGGCGAACGAAATGTTCGGAGGTGAAACCGGGAGTGCTATCGGACCGGCACTCGGCATCGAGGTGTTTCACAATTTCACACTATTGCACGACGACATCATGGACAAGGCTCCTTTAAGAAGGTCACAGCCGACAGTACATGTGAAATGGAATCCGGATATCGCAATCCTCTCCGGTGATACCATGTTCGTAAAAGCATGTCAGTTGATGATGCAAACAGACAACAGCTGCTTGAGAACCATCATGAACGACTTCCTTCAAACATCTATGGAGGTTTGTGAAGGGCAGCAACTGGACATGAACTTTGAGCGCCAGGAGAAGGTCACTATCGCCGACTATGTCGATATGATCGCTTTGAAAACGGCCGTGCTGTTGGGCTCTTCACTCAGGATTGGAGCCACCATCGGTGGCGCTTCAGCCGAGGACGCTAGTTCACTTTACGACTTCGGCAAGCAACTTGGTATCGCCTTCCAGCTTCATGATGATGTACTAGATGCATATGGTGATCCGATCAAGTTCGGAAAGCAAGAAGGGGGAGATATCATCGCTAATAAAAAGACTTATCTGTTGCTGACTGCTATGGAATCGGAAGACCGGGTGGCAGTAGCTGAATTGAAACGATGGATGACATTGGTCGAGTTCAATCCGTCAGAGAAGGTATCTGCCATAAAGGAAATTTTTGAGAAAATCGGCGTGCGCAATAAAGCGGAGGAGGAGCTTGACCGTTTTTTCTCCAGGTCGCTTCGATCCCTGGATTCAATTCCGTTGGCTGAGGAAAGGAAAGCGCCACTCAGAAGGTTAGCCGAGCGATTGATGGTTCGCGAAAGCTGAGCACACGATAATCACTCGTCACGCATCACTTGTATCCAACCATGGAATTCCCTGCCTCGGGAATTGAGCACATAGTAAAATGTTTCTGCTTCCAGGTTGGCAGCATCCCAATTGTTACGGTAATCGGTGCTTTCAAACACCAAGACACCCCATCTGTCATAAACCCTGAGGCGAGATTCTTCAGGCAATCCTTTTATGACGAAAAAGTCGTTCTTGCCTGGACTTGCCGGGAATGGCGTGAAAACATTGGGAATAATAAAGGGAGAAATTTCAATAACGAACTCGTCGCTTGCGGTCTGACAGGAACCGATGGAGGTAAGGGTGATAACGATTGAATCCAGGCTGAAGTCATCGGCACTGGGTACATACGAAGCATTCAATGAAGTATCACTTGGTTCAAAATAGCCTGAACCGGTAGTACTCCATATCACACCTGCCACATTCGTAACATTTGGCTGTAAAACTATGCTGTTGTTTGAAGTGAAACCTGTTGTCAGCAAGGTATCCGGCCCGGCATAAACGATCGGTATTCCTGTGTAGGTGATGAGTAACGAGTCGGTAAGATTGTAACAGGCACCTGTAGTGGTGAGGAAAATCCAGTTCGACCGGTCGGTGGTATCATTTATACCTGGAGAGTAAACAGCAGAAGCCGAAGTGTCAGCAGGCGTAAAGGCGCCGTCGCCGGTAGTGGTCCAAAGCAACCCGGTTGCGTTCAATTGATTGCCGGTCAGTTGAACCACGTCTCCGAGGCAAGCAATCACATCGGCACCTGCATCAGGAGTTCCTGGAGGAATCACAGAAACCGTTACTGCCGACGAGCTGGTGCAACCGAAACTGGAGTATGCAATAACAGAATAGGTCGTCGTTGTTAGAGGAGAAACAACCAGAACAGAGTCGTTGACCGGGGGATTCGACCATACGTAGGTATAGGAACCTGCGCCATTTACGAATATCGTATCGCTTGACGCGTAACAGATCGTATCGGAAGCGGCAGATGCCAGAATCTGGGGTACAGCTTGCAGATAAATCTGAATGGAATCGCTGGCAGGATTGCATCCTGGGGTATTGGCTGTAAGCACCAGATTCACAAGACCGATATCAACGGACCCTACCGAATAATTCGGGGAGTTGACGGTCGTATCGGAGAATGTCCCGCTTCCTGAAGTCGTCCAGTTCAAGATGCCGAAGGGCGAGATGGAGGAAAGATTCACCACCGTGTTTTGACATGCAGCGATCGAATCCCCTAATACATCCACGCTTGGTTGAGGTGATACGGTAACTGGCAATATCGCCGGATCGCTACTGCAACCGAAGGAATTGGTCTCAATGACTGAGACGCTTGACGGCACGGAATTCGGCCAGCTGACAAACACGGTATCGTTATCAGTGCTGTACGAAACAACTGTTCCTCCATTTACTGTCCATACATAACCTGATCCCTGGTTGAGGGTTAACGCATAATAACCAGAATTACCTTGACACACCTGTTGCTGACCGGTGATGACAGGAATTACAGGTATATCATTGATGTTGATGTATTCTAATCTCAATGGGCCGGTGCATCCGGCCGCGTTTGTTTCGTAAACAGTCACTGTTCCGCTACCACTGTCAGGCCATTGCACTGTTATGGATGATCCCGTATTACTGCCGACTATCTGCCCATTTCCAACAGCCCATGTGAATGTTGAACCGGGATTGGCACCGAAAACGGTGTAGACCTCCAAGGTGCTGTCGCAGACTTCCCGGTTTCCTGTAACTAATGGTAATACGGCCGGACTTTGGCTGATAGCGATTTGCAAGTTCTGAGGTGGTCCCGGACAGCCTGTAGTCGAAGTATCGGTGAGAGTTACCACGCCACTCAAGCCGAGTCCCCATGATACACTGATCGTATCCGTGCCTTGACCGGATAGGATTTGTCCTCCGCTCACCGACCACACATAGTTGTTGCCGGGAGCTCCGACGAAATAGCGGATGGTACTGTCGTTGGAGCAGGCAATGATCGGGCCTTGTATCGGTCCGAATTGATTGACCGGATTCACTCGTACCACTACAGTAGAGCTAGAACTGCAGGATCCCACAGTGCCGGTCACGGTGAAGGGGTACGGTGATCCGCTTGCAGTAAGTCCGGTAAACTGGACCGTATCCGAGGTAGCGCCGTTACTCCACTGGTACGTGTTCGCACCCGAAACAACCACTTGTGCATTAGCTCCTTCGCAGATGGTCACTGTATCGGTGTCCAGGGATAAAGTAACCCCATTGATCACATTCACAGTTTCAGTCAGATCGCTGGTGCAACCGGTTAAAGGGTCGGATATGATCAGGTTGAAAGTATAAATGCCGGGCCCACATCCGCTGAAGTCGAATGTTCCCGTTGACCCGGATGGATTCGTAGGTGTGACACATCCCGGAATGGTAGCCCAGTTAAACGTCGAGTTTGGTGAGGCTCCGGTAACTGAAATGGTGGATTGAAGTACTGCATCGGAGGTGCAGAGGAAGGGTGTATTTGCGCTTGTCAGCGGTTGCGGCTGTACAAAAACCGTATCGGTAGTTGACGAGTCACATCCGAATGCGTCAGATACAGTCAATGTGAAAACGGTGAATCCGTACACGGTCGCAGAAGTATTCAGTGCAGTGGAGTCATTGATGGCTGCAGAAGCATTATCAGCGGTCCATGAAATCGTGTTTCCGGCAGTATCGGTGCCGGTGCCGTCAAGTGTTATCTGCGTTGCAGTGTTCGGACATATCAGAACCGGAGAAACTGAAGCGTTCACGTTAGGGGAAGGCCTGCCAACTGCAGTTACAATGGAATCCGATGAGCATCCGGTCAATAGATCCGTGACTGTTAGTGTGAACGCATCGCCATTGCAACCATACCCGATCGTAGCAGGTGCATTAGGATTTATAATTGGAGTGCCATTTCCAGCGGTCCAAGTAAATGAGGGCGCACCTGTGCTTGTGGAGCCGACCAGGATAAGTGTATCGCATCCGCAGGAAGGAAGCGGAGGAGTCACTTGTATATCAGGTGCCGTATTCACTGTCACAACGATTGTATCGGTCTGACTGCATGTTCCGGTCGTTCCTGTTACGTAAAACTCAGTGGTCGTGTTTAGAGAAACAGATTGGTTCGACTGTTGGGGATTTGCAAATGCGATAGCAGGATTCGATGACCAGCTGTAATTCGCCGCTCCGCTTGCTGAAAGGTTAACGGTTGTTCCTTCGCAAACTGTGGAAGGACCGCTAATCGCAACATTGTTTGGATTGGTGACGGAAAAATTCGTTGAAACGGTATCTATGCATCCCGTTGTGAAATCTTCCACGATGGCGGTGAAACTATAGGAGCCTGTTATGTTCTGCGGGAAATTGACTGTGATGAAGGAGGAGTCGATCGGTGAGGATACGATCAAACCGTAATTTGGTGAGGTAGCCCACGAAATCGTTGATCCGGCTGACGCATTATCCAGTGTGAACGTATTCTGCGGATTCTGATCGGATGCGCATACTACGCTTACCGCAGGTGAAATTGTCGGAGGAGCGTGGAAGGTGATCGATACGCACTCAGGGTTCGATGAGCAGCCTATGGAATCTGTAGCTGTCACGCAGTAGGTGATCGGTGTAGGTGGTGTAGCGGTAGGATTTTGGGTATTTGGTCCGATAAGTCCGGTGTTTGGAGTCCATGCAAACGAAAGCGGTGGGACTCCTTGCGTCAGGTTGGTGATGATTGAAATCGTGGATCCTTCACAGATCTGCCATGGAGTGAATGGTGCGATTACCGGAATCGGATGTACTACCAATGTGACAGTATCGCTGGTGGTACATGTACCGGTGGTTCCGGTAATCGCACCATTCACTCCATGGCAGATCTGTGAAGGATCCACGATTTCAATCATCACCAACCTGACGCAAGGAGTCCCACCGCTTTCGTTTGCATGGACTCCAAACACCGGAC
>JBJSZR010000142.1:0-11866 GCA_046090385.1 Bacteroidota bacterium | reverse complement strand
GTTTTGACAAACGGTGAAGACCAGAAAGTCCTTATTGACAACAACGGCATGTGCCACCTGTTCTGGAGTGCTATGCGTATCACCAATGATGATTCCACCGATGACAGTTACAGCTACTATCCATACACAGATGCCATCTTCTATTGGAACGAAACCATGGCAACTGATTCATTCGTTATCATAGCACAATCACCTGATATGAATGGTGACGGAGAATTGAACTTACCTTCAGGTTCCAATGCAAACAATCCTTGCAACCTCTTGACCGGCTACTACGGCGGAACAGGCATCTCCGGTATGCCATCAGCAGGTATTGATGCAAATGGAACCATGTATGTTGCATTCCAATCCGTTTGTGAAGGTTGTGATACTACGACCTACACTGTGGATGCCAACCAGGCCCGTCGTCACGTATACTTGATTTACTCTGCAGATGGTGGCAATACGTGGTCAAGTCCTGAGGATATCGTTCCTACCTCTGCTCAAGGTGGAGCTGGCGAAACTCAAGAGGCTGTATTTGCAACCATCGCCCGCAAGGTTGATAATAACATTTATGTACTTTATCAGCGCGATACCCAGCCAGGCAACAGCTTGTATACCGCAGGTTCTTGCGATCAGATCAACAATGCTGGAGCTGGAACTTCAGATATTGTACTTGCAAAAATTCCTACAAACAGCCTTGTTGGAATCAACAATCCTTCAAAAGCTGATTTTACGGTTTCTCAGAACTACCCTAACCCAGCTTCAGCCTATACGAACATCGATATCACGATGGAGAAAGCAGGTTCTGTGACCTTGAATATCACAGATATTCTTGGCAAAACCATCTACAGCGAAAACTTCAACAACTTCTCAGCAGGTCGTAACACGATCACTGTGAACACCCAGAACTTCGCTTCCGGTCTTTACAACTACAGCATCATCACCAAGGATGCTAAAGTGACCAATTAGATGATTGTCCGCTAATAACGGCCAAACCATTGCAAAGAGGCTGCCTCAAAAGGGCAGCCTCTTTTTTTCATCTCACTTTACCGAAGTCGGATGATTTTATCAAGCATGAACTACAGTTCCCTTCGCGTCCTCTTCTCGGGATACATAATTTTGAGACGTCATCAACAGTTGAGTAAACGTATAAACATCAAACGACTGAATCAATTCAATCAGCCATTTACCAACGCATTACAACGAATAAAAAATCAGTAGAGATCGAAGAGATCCCTTACACCGGGCGTCCGCTCCACTTGGAACGCTTCGGCCAACGGAACACCGGTAGGTCTTCCGAATTCACGAGCTCGAGCTTCGATGAAATCCAAAAAGGCCTTGGAGGAAATGGCACTTTCAGGCTCCTGTGATTCAGGATTGTAGAACTGCGATTTGAAAGCTTTCAACGCTTCCATACGTTCATTCCACACGGATGATACATCAATCGTAAAATCGGGCTTCAGATAACGATCCTGGATGTAATGATACACGGAGCGAACTTTCCACGCCGACTGTCGGTTGCCATCATCGTGAGTCAAAAGCTTGTGTAAACCGGAAAGAAATACAGCATCGCTGACCAGTTTCGCGGCTACGCCATGATCCGGATGCCTATCGCTGAACGAATTGCAAAGTACAATATCAGGCTGGTAGCGCCTGATGACTTGAACGACTTTCAGTCTACTGGACTCATCATTAGAAATGAAGCCGTCACGCATACCCAAATTGACTCTGGCAGACAAGCCCATGATTTTCGTCGCATCAGCCGCCTCTTGGTCACGAATTTCAGCACTTCCGCGGGTACCAAGTTCACCACGTGTCAAATCGACGATTCCCACTTTACGCCCTTTTTTTACCATCAAAATGACCGTGCCTGAGCACGTCAATTCGACATCATCAGGGTGGGCACCGATAGCAAGTACGTCCAGTTTCATGGTTGATCCGATTATTACAAAGGTAGCCAGAATCAGCCTCGATTGATGGGCCTTTTTCGTCATTATTCCTAACTTCGGGAACCCGCAAAACGATGAAAATATCCTTCCATGGAGCAGCCCGGACAGTAACCGGCAGTAAACACCTTTTACACCTTGATAATGGGAAAAAGATCCTGCTCGATTGCGGACTTTTCCAAGGTCGTGGTGCAGAAACGGATCCCATGAACCGACATTTCGGGTTCGATCCTGCTTCAATAGATTATCTGATACTCAGCCATGCTCACATCGACCATTCTGGTAATATTCCCGGACTGGTAAAGCAAGGATTCAAAGGAAGGATTTATTGCACCTCCGCCACACGCGATCTGGCAGCCATCATGCTTGCCGATACTGCCCACATTCAAGAGAACGATATCGGCTATCTGAATGAAAAACGCAGAAGGAAAAAGCAAACTGAGCTGAAACCTCTTTATACCATTCATGATGTCGAGAAAGCAATGGAGCTGTTCTTCACCATACCCTACCGTACAAGTTATAAGTTGGAGGAAGGCGTCGAAGTACTGCTCACGGACTCTGGGCACATACTTGGAGCAGCAGGCGTCACACTTGATATTACCGAACATGGAAAAAAAACTAAGATTTTCTTTTCAGGTGATATCGGTCGTTACAGCGATATGATCCTGAAGAATCCGGAACCATTTCCACAGGCAGATATCATTCTCTGTGAATCCACTTACGGAAACCGATTACATGAAGACAGTAAAGCCACCGAAGAGCAGCTGCTGGATGTTGTAAAGCGAACCTGTGTGCAAAACAAAGGAAGAGTCGTAATTCCGGCCTTCAGTCTTGGCAGGACCCAGGAAGTTGTTTACGCATTGAACAATCTGAAAAATGCAGAAAAACTGCCACCGATAAAAGTATACGTTGACAGTCCTTTGTCAGTGAATGCGACCACCATCATGCGTGCCCATCCTGAGTGTTTCAACGAAGAAATCCTGACAGGTATGCGCACCGATCCTGATCCGTTCGGTTTCAATGACCTTCATTATGTAAGACGTGTAGAAGATTCCATCCGACTCAACGACCTGAAAGAGCCTGCTGTGATCATCTCCGCTGCTGGCATGGCTGAGGCCGGTCGTGTGAAGCATCATATCCGAAATGCCATTGAAGACCCCAGG
Organism: Bacteroidota bacterium; assembly: GCA_046090385.1. GTDB lineage: Bacteria > Bacteroidota > Bacteroidia > AKYH767-A > 2013-40CM-41-45 > Pollutiaquabacter. The sequence continues at coordinate 8,775 of JBJSZR010000142.1, read as the reverse complement.
AATACCATTTTGATGGTTGGCTATTGCACACCTGATAGTCTGGGAGGAAAACTCGCTGACGGTGCTACTACCATTTCGATTTTCGGTAAGGAATTCGAAGTGAAAGCCAAGATTGAACAAATAAGTGCTCTTTCCGCTCATGCCGACTATAAAGAAATGTTACAGTACTTGACCTGTCAAGACCCAGGCAAAGTCAAACAGATGTTCCTGGTTCATGGTGACTATTCGGTACAGGTGGACTGGAGAGAAAAATTGATGAAAAAAGGATTTAAGCACATTGAGATTCCTGATATGGATAGTGAATGGGATATAATTTCCGATTGACACGATGCTTCTCAATCAGACAATCAGACTCGTCCAAAAGGAGTTCCTGACGGAATGGCGCCGGAAGTCGGTCATCGGCGGAATGTTATTATATGTTTTAAGCACCGTTTTCATCTGTTATCTGAGCATAAAAAAGGTCGTTGACCTTCCTACCTGGAATGCACTTTTCTGGATCATACAGGTATTCATCGGTGTAAATGGTATAGCGCGCAGTTTTTTACAGGAGAGTCGAGGCAAGTTACTATACCTGTATACCATCGCGGATCCACGATCAGTGATACTATCAAAAATGCTTTATGGTACAGGCATGATGATCGCCTTATCGACTGTTAACCTCATCTGCTATTCCGCATTCGTAGGCAACCCGGTCAAAGATATGCCTATGTACTTATCAGCGCTTTTAGCAGGGAGTTTTGGCTTCGCATCCGTCATCACAATGGTTTCAGCGATTGCCTCGAAAGCTTCGGACAATGCAGGGCTCGTTGCGATATTAGGATTTCCTGTGCTTTTACCTCTTTTACAAGCAACGATCCGTTTTTCAAAAAACGCCATGGACGATTTGGGCTGGGAGGTGAATTATAAGTTCATGGCTGTACTGCTGGGACTCAACGTCTTGTCAGTCGCACTCGGGTACCTCCTATTTCCGTACCTTTGGAAAGACTGAAAAAAATGCCAATGAAGCTTGCCGGACTGCAATATTGGAAATGGTTGTGTATGGCACTATTGACCTACACGATTGTCCGCGGATTGAAGATGGAGGTGCCTGAATTGCCCATCCTACACCAATCCATACGCAACCTTTATTTCCATGTTACCATTTGGTTCGCTATGATCATCCTGATGGCAGCTTCGATTTATTACGGGGTAAGGTATCTCCGGACAAACGACTTGAATTACGACCTGCTTGCATCCTCATGCATCAATACCGGAATCCTAACCGGCCTTCTTGGACTTTTAACGGGGAGTTTATGGGCAAAAAACACGTGGGGCGCCTGGTGGGTGAATGATGCAAAGTTGAACGGGGCAGCTGCAGCCATGCTGGTTTACCTTGCGTATATCGTACTAAGGGGATCTATTGATGACCACTATAAAAGAGCCAGAGTAGCTTCCGTATACAGTATCTTCGCTTTCACCATGATGCTGACCTTCATCATGATCCTTCCGCGTCTTACAGACTCCTTGCATCCCGGAAACGGCGGAAATCCAGGTTTCTCGAACTATGATCTGGACAGTAATATGCGAACCGTGTTCTACCCTGCAGTGATCGGCTGGACCCTTCTGGGAGCTTGGATCACTGAGCTGGAATTCAAAATCAGAAAACACAGCTTGGATAAAAGCTGAACCGACTTCATCAAAGTATTTGGACCGATATGAATATCAAAAATCTGCTCACCATACTATCCATACTCATCTGGTCAAGTGCCACAGCCCAGCAAAATCAGTCAGACAGTTGCACCATATGCACCGATAAGATGGATGTTGTCATAGGAGTCATACTTATTTTACTTTTCGGGATTTTCATTTATCTGATTCGACTCGACCGTAAAGTCAACCGATTGAAAAAAGATTCCTGATACAGTATTCTGTCAATGAAAACATCACACATCATCGGGATTTCAGTCATCGCACTTGCATTGGTATTCATCATCAGTACCATTTCAGACTCGAGTACCTATGCGACATTCAGCGATGCTGCTGAAAGTCCGGAGGAAACGTTCCATGTCGTAGGCAGACTGGTAAAAGAAAAACCTCAGGATTACAGACCGGAAGTGAATGCGAATGTGTTTTCCTTCTATATGATCGACAATGAGGGAAAGGAACGGAAAGTAATCCTTAATCAACCGAAACCTCAGGACTTCGACAAATCGGAACAAATCGTAGTGATCGGCATATGTAACGATAAAGAATTCAAAGCATCGAGCATACTGATGAAATGCCCGTCCAAATACAACAATCCCAAAGACCAGAATCCTGAAAAGATGATGGGTAGCAATTGATAACTCATCTGTCTGCTTATGCAAATCGACTATATCGGAGAAGAGCTTTTCTGGGGCAATTTAGGGCGACTGCTCATTGTGCTTTCATTCACATCAGCCCTGCTGTCTTGCGTAGCTTACTGGAAAGCCCATTTATCCGGGGATGACGGCTGGAAGCGATTGGGAAGAAACTCGTTTTTCATCCACTGTTTTTCAGTAATCGGAATAGCTGGTGTGCTTATCTCTCTGATCTTAAGGCATCGCTTCGAATACTATTACGTGTGGGAACACAGTAATATGATCATGCCCTTGAAATACGTCTTCTCCTGCTTATGGGAAGGACAAGAGGGTAGTTTTTTACTCTGGACTTTTTGGCATTGTATTCTGGGGCTGACACTCATTCGCACAGCAGGAAGCTGGGAAAACACAGTACTGCCGATTTTCGCCATCGTGCAAGCATTCCTTGCATCCATGCTGCTCGGAATTGTGATCCTTGGTTATAAGGTCGGTAGCAACCCATTCACACTGTTGCGGGAGCACCCTGACTTTGCGAATCTGCCATTCATAAGGATGCCTGACTATCTCCAAAAGATAAATGATGGCCGTGGCCTGAACCCATTGTTACAGAACTACTGGATGACCATTCATCCTCCTACTCTTTTTTTAGGCTTCGCCTCCACGTTAGTGCCGTTTGCGTTCGCGATGGCCGGTCTGCTCCGCAAAGAGTACGAGAAATGGGTGAAACCTGCACTTCCATGGACCTTTTTCAGCATAATGATACTTGGAACCGGAATCCTTATGGGTGCGGCATGGGCGTATGAATCCCTGAGTTTCGGAGGCTTCTGGGCATGGGATCCGGTTGAGAATGCATCGCTTGTACCGTGGATGATGATTGCAGGCTTGGGGCATGTATTACTCATTCAGAAACATCGACAACGCGCATTATGGTCTGCGTTCATTCTTGCTTCACTTGGCTTCCTTTTCATACTCTACTCCACCTTCCTGACCAGAAGCGGCATTCTCGGCAATTCATCCGTACATGCCTTCACCGATCTTGGCATGTCAGGTCAATTGGTCTTCTACATGGGATTCTTTGTCTTGATGGCGATAGTGCTTCTGGTCATCAACCGGAAAAACATCCCCACTTCCCCTGAAGAAGAACATCTTTCGTCACGCGAATTCTGGATGTTCATCGGAGTGCTTGTGCTGGTACTTGGCAGTATACAGATCACTTTCACGACATCATTACCTGTCATCAACAAAATCTTTGGAACAAAATTCGCACCACCATCTGATGTCATAGACCATTACAATCGTTGGCAAGTTCCTGTTGGAATTCTGATATGTCTGCTTATTGGCTCGGCACAATTCCTAAGATACAAAGAGACCAGATGGAATGATATCGCCAGAACACTGGCACGTCCGTTCCTCATCAGCTCAATGCTGACAGCTATAGCTGTTCTCATTCTGGGAGATATGCGGATTCATTATTACATCTTGCTATTCGCTTCGATTTTCGCAGTAGCAGGAAACACCGACTACCTTTTCAGCAGACTGAAAGCGAAATTCAATAATGCCGGGTCAACGATTGCACACATAGGAATTGGGCTCATACTGCTGGGCGCACTCGTTTCAAATGCGAAACAGGAAGTCATTTCAAAAAACGTGAAGATGATCGATCTCGGCAAGGATTTTCCGAACAACGAGAATATAATGATCGAGCAAGGTACCGATACGCTACCAATGGGCAGTTATCATGTCACCTATTCAGGCAAAGAAAAAGCAGGCTATCATATATACTACAACATCGACTATTTCACTGTAAATACATCAACAGGAAAAAAAGAAAAAGCTTTCAGACTAAGGCCCATGGTTCAGTTGAATGAGCGTATGGGCAATGTAGCTGAACCTGCAACCCGCCACTTTTTCGACAAGGACATCTATACACATGTCACCTATGCCGAAATGGACAAAGATTCGAATGACAGTGCCGAATTTCTTCCGGCGAAAGATCATGAGATAACCAGAGGCGATACATTCTTCACCAGTAACTCATATGCGATTCTCCGTGCTACAGAAATAATAACAGACAAGGAAAAATACCACCTCCATGATTCGGATCTCGCAGTAAAAGCCGTTCTTGACGTAGAAGACCTAAACAGAAAACGTTACACTGTCGAGCCGATTTTCCTGGTACGTGATTCAACCATTTATACATTACCTGCATTGTTGGATGAATTGGGAATAGCCTTTGAATTCAGCAATATCAATCCTGAAAAAGGCACTATGACCGTTTCTGCTTCCGAAAGGAAGTCGAATAAGAAAGAATTCATCATCATGAAGGCTATCATATTCCCATGGATAAACATCCTTTGGATAGGTTGCCTACTTATGATAATCGGCACGGTGATGGCTATCCGAAGAAGGTTAATGAACCGATCAATATTGACTAGCTGATGAAAGTCGTACTGATCGGAACCGGCAATCTCGCGCATCACCTCGGGGAACTTTTTCTTGAAAGCGGCATTGTCATTGTCCAGATCATAGGTCGCTCAGTTTCATCTGCACGAAAACTCGGCAAGCTGCTTGGTTGCCCTGCGACTGATGATTATTCAAAAATAGACAAGTCAGCCGATGCTTACTTGATATTGGTTGCAGATCATGACATTGCAGAAGCTTTGAAGGATCTCGATCTTAAAGAAAAAGTGGTTGCGCATGCATCCGGGACAGCTTCAATGTCCATATTTCCAAAAAAGTACATCCATGCAGGTGTTTTCTGGCCGTTGCAAACCTTCACAAAGGGACTTGAAATTACCAACAGTTCGTTCCCGATATGTATTGAGTCAAGATCTTCGCTAGCTAAAAATCGTTTAAGCCGTTTGGCAAAAATGATCGGATGCCGCCCGATCATGGTCGAAGAAAAAGAACGGGAATTGCTTCATCTGGCAGCAGTGCTGGTAAATAATCTTCCCAACCACCTCTATGCATCAGCTGAACGAATATTATCTAAAAAGAAAATCCCGTTCGGCCTGCTCCAGCCGCTTATTTCAGAAACCTCAGAAAAGCTCAAATACGGCTCACCCGCTGAAATGCAAACAGGCCCTGCACGTCGTGGTGACACTGGAACAATCAAACGTCATCTTGAATTATTAGAAAACGACAGCCGTTTGCAAAAAATCTACAAGTTGGTTTCAGACAGAATAGCAGATTCGCACGGACCCGTGCTTTGAAAACAGAAACATGGAAATCTCTTTCAAGAAAAAAATGTCATCCATAAAGTTCATCGCTTTCGATGTTGACGGTGTGCTTACTGACGGCTCACTGTTGCTTATCGGCGACGAACAGGTAAGGACGATGAATATCAAGGACGGATTTGCAATCGGTGAAGCGATCCGAAAAGGTCTTTTGATAGTGATCATTTCAGGCGGTGCGCCTTCTAACGGAGTCAGGAAAAGACTGGAGCATTTGGGAGTGCAGGAGATACATCTTGGCGTGAAAGATAAAAAGTCCTTGCTGTTTGATTTGATGAAGAAATACGGAATCGATAAAGATCAAATCGCATACATGGGAGACGATCTGCCGGATTACGAAGTGCTGGAGCTCGCCGGACTGAAATGCTGTCCGTCCGATGCTGTAGCCCAGATCAAGGAAAAATGTGATTTCATCTCCTCTTATACAGGAGGTGGAGGCTGCGTTCGCGATCTGCTCGAACAGATCATGCGCCTGCAGGGAAGTTGGCCATTCTCAGCCTGAACGATATCCGCCATGATCAAGATCCTTCGACTTACCAGGCCAATGAACCTGCTGATGATAGCACTATGCATGCTGCTGGTGCGATATTGTCTGATAATGCCTGCCTTTGAAACGGAAAAATTAGCCATCGGTATTTTCCCTGATCATATGAGCCGATGGGCATTCCTCGCATTGACATTTGGCACCTGCCTGATAGCTGCCGCAGGAAACATCATAAATGACCGATTCGATACCGTAGCAGATGCGGTAAATCGCCCTGGAAAAAACATCGTTGGCAAGTTGGTCAGTGTGAAGACTGCTGAATATTCCTATTATATCCTTTCTACCATAGGATCCCTGCCGGGAATCTACCTTGGCATTCAATCCGGAAAATTGATTCTTTCAGCGTTTATGCCCTTCTGCGCGTTCACGCTTTGGATGTATTCTTCTTATTACAAAAGAAGAATGTTTAGTGGTAATCTGATGATAGCGACGCTTACCTTCATCATGGTGATGCTTCCCGGGCTTTATGAACCCAACTTTTACCGTAATATAATTTACCTTCTACCCTACGGCTTACTTGCATTCCTGATTACACTCGCCAGGGAAATCATCAAGGATATCGAAGATCTGGAAGGAGACCTGATGATGGAGTGCGATACATTGCCGATCAGAATCGGAATAAAAAAATCAGCGTGGTTATCCGGCGTGCTCTTGATTTTTGCATCAGTATTCACAGGTTTCATCTCATGGCTGTATTTCAGGGAAAGTCCAGTCGTCTATTGGATGAACATATTCCTTGCATTCGCCTTGCCTCTTCTAATTTGCATATTCCTGACTATAAAAGCCGATGAAAAAAGTGACTTTGGATTCATAAGCCTTTTTCTGAAGATTTACCTTGCAATCGGATTGCTTTCCATGTTTCCTTTCTGGTATTACTTCCTCCGATGAAAACATCTTCAGTACCACAGCGGTTCCGAAAAATCATCCTTGGTTCCGGATCTCCTCGCAGAAAGCAATTGCTTGAAGGATTGGGCTGGCCTGTTCGGGTTGTGAAAAAAGATGTGGATGAAACAATACAACCCGGTCTGGAAAGAGGATTGATTCCGATGCAACTCGCTGAAAAAAAAGCGATGGCATTCGACGGGGAGATGGAAAACGAAGTATTACTGATTACGGCAGACACAATCGTATGGTTGGACGGTGCAGTATTAGGAAAACCTGTGGATGAGCAGGAAGCAAAGAAAATGCTTTTCTCCTTGCAGGGAAAAACCCATCAGGTTTATACCGGTGTTTGTCTGACCCTCAATGGCCAAAGGCATTGCTTCAGTGTCAAAACAGATGTCACATTTTTTTCCATGAATGAAAATAAAATCATGGATTATATCCGGCATTATCGTCCATTCGATAAAGCCGGTTCATATGGAGCGCAAGAAGGTTTACCTGATGGACTGAATCCTTTAAGCGATAAAGAACGTGACTTTTTGCTGGACATGGGGAAGCCTGATTTATTTGAACAATCCGTTGCAGCAGATAAGAACAAAAGAGTGGACATAATCCGACGGATAGACGGAAGCTACTTCAACGTGATGGGACTCCCGCTGGCAGAACTTTGGGACGAGCTGCAGAAATTCGGTGAAATCACAAAATGAGAACTGCCTACCTGCGTATGCACTTGGCGATATTCCTGTGGGGCTTTACCGGTCTTTTGGGAAAATTGATAAAATTGAACGAGGGGATGTTGGTTTGGTACAGGATGCTCATCAGTTCAGTGGTGATTGCCCTAATACTTGTTTCCCGAAAAGAATTACCAAGATTATCCCGCGGTGAATTCGTTCGCATTAGCGGTATCGGCTTTCTGGTCATGCTACACTGGATAGCGTTTTATGGATCCATCAAATTGGCAAACATATCGATCGCGATGATCTGCCTTTCATCTGTAGCGCTCTTCGCCTCTTTTCTGGAGCCGCTGATCAACCGACAGAAATTCGATCCGATGGAGATACTTTTTTCAGGCTTGGCAATCACCGGTATCTCATCCATATATTTTTCTGACCCCTCCGTCTCAACAGGTGTCGTGGTAGGACTTATCTCCTCTTTTTTTTCAGCCCTTTTCAGTGTGCTTAATCGCAGAATCGCTTCCAAACATCCTCCATTGACCATTTCACTCATCGAACTTGCGGCTGGAGCTTTCTTTTTGACATTTCTCATTCCGGTTTATCTATGGTGGCAGCCTGATACGGTATTTGTTCCTGATCAAATGGATTGGATTTACCTGATCATACTCTCGGTCATTTGTACTGTTTTCACCTGGATACTTTCCTTGCAGGCGTTGCGAAATGTGTCGGCATATACGATGGCTCTGGCATTGAATCTTGAACCGGTGTACGGCATTCTACTGGCGGTTTTGTTTGCTGGAGAGGCCGCGGTATTGAATGAACGATTTCTTCTTGGAGCGGCTGTAATCATCCTCACCGTGGCATTACACACCCTGTATAAATTCAAAAAAGAACGAAAAACCGTTTCTAAGGCCTGAAAATGTAATAAAGCGTGGCATTTTAGCCGCTCTAAAGCCGCATGCCGACCTATTTTGGGAGCACATTACATGAAAAAGGTCACTCCGAACAATCTGTTGCATGCGTTCATCTTGTTGCTGATTCTGGCAACAGTCATCAAATCACATGGTGCTGGAATAAATTACAGCTGGCTTGATTCAAGACCGGCACAGGTTCCGTCAATACGG
>JBJSZR010000141.1:0-2090 GCA_046090385.1 Bacteroidota bacterium | reverse complement strand
ATCGTCGCCAAAATAATAAACAGCGTTATCAGTAATCAGGACTTTTCTTACGAATACCAATCCGTTCACTGAATCATCCGTCCATGCAAATCCGGGTAAAGAATCCTCTGATGGGATGAAAAAACCGGGCCTTAGCGTCCCCTCCTCTGGAACCACCACAGTGGAAACCGACATGATTCTGTCGCTTGAGTTCAACAGGGCAAAACAATCCTCTCCCGCAGCAGATTCCCGAAAAAAGAGCTGCACCAACCCGTCAGAATATTCCACCATGTAGGAACCATGTTTTTCCAAACCATAATCAGTGTACCTGATCACCATAGTCAGGACATTTTTATGAAACACAACATCCCGGATGGAGCAATCGGCTGTACCGCCAACGAACAGCTGCTGTCTGATAATCTCACCGCTGGAATCAATCAAAATAACAGGCACGTCGGATCTGTCGCCAGAGCGGTTCATGAAACCAGTGACCACAAACCGTGATGAATCGTCAGCTATGATCCTTGAGCCACCATCATTATCAGATTTGATTCCATCCACCTCACGTGCCCAAACCAACACCCCTGAAGAGTCGTATTTACAAATGAGAAGATCCGAAGTATGAGGTGATGCATTTACAATACCTGTCGAATAGACATTACAGGAATCGTCAGCTACCAGGTCGTTGGCCATATCCATTTCAACAGTGGAATAAGTCCTGTACCATTGAAGGCGCCCCGAAGGAGTGTATCTGGACAAGAGGCCATTCAGCCCGGAATCAAGCGATGTGACATATCCGGATACGTAGGCCGAGCCACTCTTGTCCACTATGATTGAAGTAGGAGCGTCAAAGGTGCCGGAAACCATGCCGAACTGGTCCTCATTGAGCAAGGCGCCGTCCAGACTGTATTTCAACACCAGGATATCGGCGTCGCCGTAATCGGTCTTGGTGGTTGCACAGATCCAAGCATTTCCGGCCGTATCAGCTGAGATCGCTATGGGTTGCTCATCCAGGTGTTTACCGCGGTCATAAATCCTTTTCCAAAGCTCCATGCCGTTTGTATCGATTCTCACCAGCAAAAGATCACGAGTTGAATCAGCTACCCAAGTTGAAGCAAGTAGATAAAATCCCCCCGAACCATCGGCAACCATTGAACAAGCCTTATTGGCCGAGTTCAATGAATTTTTCAAATCCAGCTTCCAGGCAGCAGTCACCTGGGCGAAACCAACAACCGCTGAGAGAAATCCTGTGATTGAAATCAGAAGCGTGAACAGGCCTTTGTAATGCAAGGTGCAGTTGATAAAAATGATTAGATGACTTTATGTAAAGATAATGAATATGAATGGTTTATGCCGAATCACATGAATGAGCAAATTTTCATTTTACAGTAATTTTATTCCTGTAACTTTGTGACAAATAAATAAACACCATGGAATTAACCGGAATACTCAAAGTCAAGAAAAGCGAACAGGTTGTGAACGACCGATTCCGTAAGCGCGAATTCATCGTAACGGTTGATGATAGAGGCTATCAGCAGTTCATCAGTTTTCTGTGCACCCAAGACCGTTGTGACCAATTGAACAATTTCAACGAGGGCGACACGATTACGGTTAGTTTCAATATCAAGGGACGTGAATGGAACAGCCCACAAGGCGAAATCAAATATTTCAATACCCTGGAAGCCTGGAGAATCAACAAAGGTGCAGGAACATCTTCCGGCCACCAAAAAGAAAATTCAGAGCACTACAGCCCTGTGCCTCCTGCAGGAAGCGATGATCTCCCCTTCTAATAACAGATTTTTACTTAACAAAAAACCGGAGTTGCCTCCGGTTTTTTTATATCAATGCACATGTCCGTGGTCAAGCTCTTCAGGAGTAGCCTCCCTTACTTCAAGAATCTCCCCTGAAAAATGTAATATATGACCTGCCAAAGGCGAGTTGAAGTCAAGCGTAGCTTTCGAATCGTCGTATGACAGAACTTTACCATTCAGAACATTACCCTCTCCGTCAGACATCGGCAACACATTTCCCACTTTGAGTATATTGAAATCCACTACCCCATCCGCCTTGAATATATCTATCGGGAGCTCGACAATCGCGGTTTCGTCAGA
>JBJSZR010000140.1:0-9521 GCA_046090385.1 Bacteroidota bacterium | reverse complement strand
CAGTTGTCCCAGAGCGTCGCCGAGATAATCCTCTTCCTGATTAAGGACACGTTTCCATCTTGGACGCTGTGTTTTCACTCCGGTCAGCACTTTGCCATAGAAGTTGAAATGCTCTTGATCGAATGATGAATTCAAGCAGCTGCTGAACCCTGAGAGAAGCGACCAACGGAGATAAGCTTTCCATGTATCGATAGAAACGCTTTTAAGTTGCTTGTCAAGATGGATGAAGAATTCAGGCTGACCGATTACAACCGTATCCACCTTTTGAAGTCCCATGGCATCGAGCAGATATCGCAAATCGATATTGGTATTGGCAGCGTTGAATTGGGAAACAGCCAACTTATTATAGTTGGCGTACGGATCACGCAGATCTTCCAGCTTCCTGGAGGCTCCGGCCAGCGAGGTTTCAAGCTTCATGATATCCTTTGAAGCTGCAGCGGCGATTTTGCCATCCATTCCTGAAAGCGTAAGCATGTTGGCGATATGCTTGACGTATTCTTCCCGGATGTTTTTGTTGCGAGAATCATCAATGAAATAATAATCCCTGTCAGGAAGCCCCAACCCGCCCTGATACAGGTGAAGAGAAACAGACTCGCTGTTCATTTCATCCTGATAGGGAGCGAAATCGAACATGGGCGAACAACCGACAACCTGTTGACGGGATACGACCTCTCTGATCCCCTTCAAATCAGTGATAGCTTCTATTCGAGCCAGCTCTTCGTTAAGGGGTTTTATTCCCAGAGATTCTATGGTTGCAGAGTCCATGGCAGATGACCAGAATGCACCTATGCGCTGACGATTGCTTCCTTCAGGGGCCTTTTCATCTTTAGCGGCATCTTCACTTAATGCCTTTAATTTGGAAAAAACCTCTTCCTGAACAAGGTTGCCAATCCCCCAGCGCCTCTCAGCATCAGGAATGGGGTTGTTTTTCATCCAATTACCTGTCGCATATCTGAAGAAATCAGATCCTGGAGAGGTAGATGTATCTATCCATTGCGCAATGAAATCATCGGCAGTGTTGTCGGATTGGTTCTTATTCGCTTGCCCGCCACATGAGTATAATATGACAGAAATCAACAGAAGAATCGGGAAGTTGAATCGGAGAAGTTTCATGGTTTTGTCAAATGATCGGGCAAATCTAGAGAATTTGTATTGTAAAACGAATGCATGATTTGAAACTGCATTGACGAACAAGTAACTTCGCAGCATGAATTTCAGAATAATTTTCCGAGTCTTTTTGATGTGTTTCATTTCAAACACAATTGAAACAGTCGCTCAGCACGGATCCTCACAGCCTGATACGAATGTTCACTTTTCTTCGGAAAAGCACTTCAAAAATGTTCGTCAGCTGACGTTCGGTGGCGACAATGCCGAGGCTTATTTCAGTTTCGATGACAATCATCTGACCTTTCAGGTGACGAATCCTTCAATGAATGCCACTTGCGACCAGATCTTCTTCAGTGAGATCGATGATTTCAAGCCGAAACTTGTAAGTACAGGAAAAGGTCGTACTACCTGCTCATATTACCTTCCTGGAGATTCGCTTATTCTCTATGCCTCCACACACGAAGGCAATGAATCGTGTCCGCCCAAACCTGCACCCAGAGCAGACAGGAAATATGTTTGGGCACTTTATCCCGATTTCGACATTTACATAGCCGGACTTGACGGTAAAATCCGAAAACGCCTGACCGAATCTCCCGGATACGATGCTGAAGCCACTGTGAGTCCCAAGGGCGACAAAATAGTTTTCACATCAGTCAGAAGCGGTGATCTGGAATTATATGTCATGAACATTGACGGAAGCGGACTTATTCAAGTGACCGACCAGCTAGGATATGACGGAGGAGCATTCTTCTCTCCGGATGGAACCAAGTTGGTATTCCGCGCATCCAGACCTGAAACACCTGAGGATGTCGCCGAGTACAAGCAGTTGCTATCAGAGGGATTGGTCACGCCCAGTAACATGGAGTTGTACACATGCAATATCGACGGTTCCGATTTGAAAAAGATAACGTCGCTGGGAGGCGCTAACTGGGCACCCTACTTCACCCCTGACAGCAAGAAAATCATTTTTTCTTCGAACCATCAAACAAAGGGTTATAAATTCAATCTTTGGATGGTTAATACGGACGGCAGCGGGTTGGAGCAAATTTCATTCGATAAGGTCTTTGATGCATTTCCTGTATTTTCGCGGGATGGCAAACGTTTGGTTTTTTCCAGTAACAGGAACAACAACGGCACCCGTGATACGAACCTTTTCATCGCCGATTGGCAATGACACAAGGAAAAAAAAACTAATCAATGCTACGAAGGATCGGTAGTGCATTCCGTATCTTTTATAACAGCCAACGGTTCACTGGCGGATTACTGATACTTTGCACCATTCTTTCCTTAGGAATTGCGAACAGCAGTTTAGGAGTCGGATACAGCGACTTCTGGAAAGCAAACCTTTTCCAAAGCACGAACAGCAGTCATTTGCCATCCAATCTACAGGCAATCATCAACGATGTACTGATGGCTTTTTTCTTTCTGCTTGTCGGATTGGAAATAAAGCGTGAAGCACTTTCAGGTGAACTATCCTCTTTTCAGCGTGCGTCATTACCGGTAGCAGCCGCACTCGGAGGAATGATATTCCCCGCACTTATTTATTTCTTTTTCAATCGTGGCTTACCGAGTGTGCATGGATGGGGGATCCCTATGGCGACCGATATAGCTTTTGCTATTGGAATCCTTTCATTGCTTGGCAGCAGGATACCTGATTCGTTGAAATTACTGCTGACAGCACTGGCAGTTGCAGACGATCTTGGCGCGGTACTGGTCATTGCCATTTTCTACTCCGATACGATTCATCTTTTATGGCTTTCAGGAGCAACCATCACGCTAATGGCTCTCTATTTAATGAATAAAAAAAGAGTGAAATCACTGACACCATATTTACTCGTAGGTGCCGGACTTTGGTTTTTCGTACATCAATCTGGGATACATGCTACCATTGCCGGCGTTTTACTGGCGTTTTTCATTCCTTATGACTCACAGATTCAGAATGATCCGTTGCAACGATTGGAACATCTGTTACACCGCCCGGTAAGTCACCTGGTAATGCCATTATTTGCCATGGCGAACACATCCATTTTGATACAAAGCGAATTTTCTTCGATACTTACGGATCCGATGGGCCTGGGTATTTCAGCAGGATTGTTCCTTGGTAAGCCACTGGGAATTCTGTTGTTCGTTTGGCTAGCCATAAAAATGGGTGCAAGTAAAATACCTGAAGGAGTCGGACTTCAGCAAATTCTGGGAATAGGCATGCTGGGAGGAATCGGATTTACAATGTCCATATTCGTCGCAATGCTTGCGTTTGAAGACGCGAATACCGTGGAAACGGCGAAGCTTTCCATACTTATCGCATCCCTTGCTTCTGCCTTAGCAGGATTGTTTTTCCTGAGGTATTCAACCCGAACAGACGATTGAACTATCCTGTTGCTCACTTGTTCTACTGCAGTGATTTCCTATAGAATTCCATATCCTTGCCCTCTTTCAAAAAAGCCTTTATGGCTTATAGGGCTCTTCAGCATCATCCATCTGATTGCATGTGCTCACACAAATGAACAATACACCATGAACACCAATACCCAACCTGTCAACGAAATTCCCTCTGAATATACAGACACTGCGACCGTCGGAGGCGGATGCTTTTGGTGTACGGAAGCACAATTCCAACTGCTTGACGGAGTCTTAAAGGTCAAATCCGGATATAGCGGAGGTTTCATCAAGAATCCTGCTTACCGAGAAGTCTGTAACGGCACGACCGGTCATGCAGAAGTCATTCAAGTTTTTTATGATACGCGTAAGCTCAACTACGCCGACATCCTACAAGCGTTTTGGTCATCTCACGATCCAACCCAACTCAATCGGCAGGGGAACGATATCGGAACACAGTATAGATCTGTCATTTTTTATCACAATGAAATACAGCATGCAACTGCCGAGGAGTTGAAAAAAAAACTGGACGAATCCGGTGCTTATGACGAGCCTGTGGTTACTGAAATAAGTGCTTTCAAGGCCTTTTATCCCGCTGAAGATTATCACCAGGATTATTTCAATCAGAACGGCGATCAACCATATTGCCGTTTTGTTGTCGCCCCGAAAGTGGAAAAGTTCCGTAAAGTCTTCAAAGACAAACTGAAGCATTGATTTATTGCCTGCATCGAGGGCGGATAAAACCCTGTTTTTTTGAGTAACTTTACGTCCAGCAATTATGTCGGACATTATTCAATTATTACCTGATTCGGTAGCCAATCAAATCGCTGCCGGAGAAGTCGTTCAGCGTCCTTCTTCAGCCGTTAAAGAATTGATGGAAAACGCCATCGATGCTGGCAGCACACAGATCGATGTGATTCTTAAAGAATCAGGCAAGACACTTATCCAGGTGATTGATAACGGATGCGGAATGAGTCCGACAGATGCACGAATGTCTTTTGAAAGACATGCCACTTCAAAGATCCGTTCCGCTGATGACCTCTTCTCCATCCGTACTATGGGATTCCGCGGTGAAGCACTGGCTTCCATTGCAGCAGTTTCCCAGGTCGAGCTGAAGACCAAACGACATGAAGACGAGATCGGCACCTCTATACATATAGAAGGCTCTGATGTTCAAACACAGGAACCCGTAAGCACTGTATCCGGAACCTCATTTTCCATTAAAAACCTTTTCTTCAATATTCCTGCCAGGAGGAATTTTCTAAAATCGAATCCTGTCGAAGCGCGACACGTAATCGATGAATTCGAACGGGTAGCATTGGCTCACCCTGAAGTAGGCATGTCTTTGCATCTGAATGGTCTTGAACACTTCCGCTTACCAATAGCCAATTTCAGGCAACGGATTGTGGGGGTATACGGCACGAATTATAATGAAAGGCTGGTTCCGGTGCAGGAAGACACCAATATGATCCGGCTAAGTGGATTTGTCGGAAAACCGGAATTCGCAAAGAAATCGCGTGGCGAGCAGTTCTTTTTCGTGAATGGACGATTCATCAAGGATCATTATCTGCATCACGCCGTCACCAATGCATTCGATGAACTTCTGCCTCGCGACAGTTACGCTTCGTATTGGATCTGCCTGGATATTGACCCCAAAAAGATCGATGTCAACATCCATCCTACCAAAACCGAAATAAAATTCGAGGATGAACGATCGGTTTATGCCATCGTTCGAGCATCTGTGAAGCGATCGCTTGGACAATATTCCGTTACTCCTTCACTCGATTTCGAAAGGGAGACCTCATTCGATATCCCCTCCTCAGACCGTTACAAGCCTGTGGTACGTCCAGGTGTGACTGTCAACACCGAATTCAATCCATTCAATCGTGAACACAAGAAAAACGATGTTTCAGGTTGGGAGCGTTTGTACGAAGATGTGAAACAAGCAGAACCATTCAATAAAAGCCAACACACACTTCAGATTGAAGTGGAATCTGCACAAGCCGAAGATCATTTCACCTGCTTCCAGATCGCCAACAGCACCATAGTATGCGAATTCGGTGGCAATGGAGTATTATTGATCGACCAGCAATCGGCGCATGAAAGGATACTATTCGAGCATTTGATCGCCAACAAGGAATCAGGCACGCCCGTACAAAAGGAGCTTTTCCCATCAACACTTACATTCAATGCGAATGACGCCGTCATTATCAGGGAATTGATTCCGGATTTGCTGTCCTTGGGATTCGATCTGCAAGAATTCGGTGGCAACAGCTTCGTGCTGCAAGGTTCACCAGTATCCATCGAGAAAGGAACCGAACAGTCTGTTTTGGAAGGAATGATTGAAAATTATCGTAATTCCCATCAAACAAATTCAGATTTCCATTTGGCAACGGCAAAATCATTTGCAAGATCTATGGCCTTGAGAAGAGGTAGAAGAATGGCAGCTCCCGAAATGGAGCGTCTGGTAAGGGATCTCCTTAAGTGCGAGGAACCTGCTCTCGGGATTGACGGAAAACCTTGCTCCTGGATGCTCACAAACGATGAGATACTCTCTCGCATGCGCAGGAATCAGTCATGAACTATCAGCAATACAGACCAAGCGGATTCTCTTTTCTTCCTGAAGTGGTGAAGAACCTGTTGATCATCAACGGAATCTTCTTTTTAGCCACGGTGATATTCGAAAGCAAGGGAATTGATCTTTCCTACTTCCTAGGACTTCATTATTTCGGCAGTGAAGAATTCAAGATCTGGCAGTTCATCACTTATATGTTCATGCATGGCAGCTTCACGCATTTGTTCTTCAACATGTTTGCGGTGTGGATGTTCGGTGCAGCCATCGAGAACATCTGGGGACCTAAGCGGTTCCTGACGTATTACATCATCACAGGTCTTGGTGCAGCGCTTTGCCATTACGCTATCGTCTATGTTGAAATGCAACCAACGATTGAATACATCAATAATTATGTAAAATATCCGTCTTTGGAAAAACTGAATGATCTTTCCAGTTCAGGTATTTTGAATAAATACGGAACGCAGGCACTTATAGACCATTATAACGAGTTCTCGGAGGAGTTCAACGCCCTTTACAAGTCCGATCCGAAAGAAGCCATTCGTATGAGTGTGGGCTATATGGAAATGTTCCGCGCCGATATACTGAATGCGCCCGTAGTGGTTGGAGCATCCGGTGCTGTATTCGGACTGCTGCTGGCCTACGGGATGATTTTCCCGAACAGTATCATCTATATCTATTTCGCAATACCGATAAAAGCCAAGTATTTCGTAATACTTTATGGTCTCATCGAACTCTTCTCCGGTGTGGCAAATGTCAAAGGCGACGAGGTAGCGCACTTCGCTCATCTTGGCGGATTGGTGACCGGATTACTTCTCATCCTTCTTTGGCGTAATCGCAACCGCCGAAATCATAATCCCTTCGAATAATGCCCGGATTGATCGATCAGTTCCGATATCAGGTGAGGATTGCAGATACACTGCAAAGACTTATCGGGGTGAATGTGGTCGTTTTCGTATTGCTTCGGCTTACCAATGTAATTTCCACGTTGTTCCTTCATCCTGTCCTCGATCTGATGACGGTGAAAACATGGCTGGCCATCCCTTCCAGTCCATTGCAACTGATCACACATCCATGGACCATCATCACGTATATGTTCGTGCACTGGGACTTCATGCATATCCTTTTCAATATGCTGTGGCTCTATTGGTTTGGCAGGATCATGAAGGAATTTCTTGGATCAAAGAAACTGCTGGCCACTTATTTGCTGGGAGGACTTGCAGGCGGACTCACCTATGTATTGGCTTATAACACATTGCCCTATTTCGCCGGACAATCGGCCGATTCCTTTGCAATAGGTGCTTCTGCCAGCACGATGGCAATCACCATTGCGACTGCTACGCTTTTGCCCGACTATACCTTGCCCTTGCTCTTCTTCGGACCGGTGAAGTTGAAATGGATAGCTCTTATCACCCTCTTGCTTGACCTTATCAACCTTAACAGTGGGAATGCAGGTGGACATATCGCCCATATTGGTGGGGCAATTTTCGGATATGTCTATGTGGTGATGTTACGCAAGGGAACAGACTTATCGGGATGGTTGCAACGTCTTTTGACTTCAAAAAGAAATCCTTCCAAGCATTGGAAGGTAGAAAAATCCAATCGAGGTTCCGACGAAGATTTTGTAAAGCGTAAAAAAGACAGACAAGAGCGACTGGATGAAATCCTGGACAAAATCGGTAAGTCAGGTTACGAGAGCCTTTCTGCAGCAGAGAAGGAATTTCTTTTCAAGGCGAGTAAAGAAGAATGAAACCGGCAAAGGAAGAGGTTGCTGTTACTAAAAGCAGATCGTTCCTTCACCGATCCATTTGGTGGATGAATCTGGTTGCCGTAAGTGGACTCATATTCAGCTACCTTTCCATGCATGTGCCACCGACCAGATTCTGGTGGTTTGCGTTATTCGGGCTCGGCTATGGACTTTTGCTGGCCCTCAATATCTTTTTCATCCTATTCTGGATTTGGAGAAGAAGCAGGAAATTCATGGTATCACTTTTTGTATGTCTTGCAGGCCTAGGAAGTATCCTGAACATCTATGAGCCTCCGCTTTTCAGAAACATCGAACCTGACCGCTCAAGGTATGTGCATCCGCTGAAGGTGATGTCGTTCAACGTAAGACTCTTCGATCTCTACAATTGGTTTCACAGTAAAAACACCAGAGACAATATTTTCAAATTCCTTTCAGAAGAGTCTCCAGATATTGCCTGCTTTCAGGAGTTCTATACGTCGGAAAACCCCAAATACGGCCTTCGAAATAAAGACACCTTGGTCCGTGTACTGAAAGCTCCATATTCACACATCAATTACTCGGTTACGATGCGTGGCACCGATCATTGGGGAATCGCTACATACAGCAGATACCCCATCATCCGAAAAAGGACGCTCGACTTTCCAGGTAAAACCAATAATGTTTGCCTGGTATCAGACATCGTGGTAGGTGATGATACCATACGCGTATTCAATATCCATCTTGAAAGCATACGTTTCAAAAAAGAAGATTACCGATTCATCGAAAACCTGGGAAACGATGAGGTGGACCAGGATGAATTAGCAGGAGGCCTGAACATACTGCGAAGATTGAAATACGCTTTCGTGAAGCGCTCCGATCAGGTAGCACAAGTAAGCAGGGAGGTCAGCAAAAGTCCGTATCCGGTCGTACTCATGGGTGATTTCAATGACACACCTAATTCCTATGCAGTACGGATCCTTTCCGAAGAGATGAAAGATGCCTTTAGGGAAAGCGGTACAGGATTCGGCAAAACCTATTCAGGGCCTTTCCCTTCCTTCAGGATTGATTATATTTTTCATGAAAAAGAAATAAAATCGTACGGTTATCGCACACATACTGGCGATCTTTCTGATCACTTTCCGATTAGCTGTTACCTGACTTGGAAAATCAGAGGTCTTTGAAGAATTAATTTCATTTCTTTTCAACATATTTCAACCAAAGGAGATTCATAGCATTCGGAACCAGTCCTTCCACTTCGGGTCGAACCATTCTCACCACCTTATCATAATACAATACGATCACCGGCGCCTGCTCCATGACAGCCCGGTCCATATCAACGTACAATCGGTAACGGGCTGAATCGCTTTCAGCAATCAGTGCTGAACGGTAAAGGCTGTCGAAATACGACTGTGAATAATGAGTGTAGTTCGGACCTGTCGGAGCCGCATTGGGTGAATAAAACAGCGAAAGATAATTTTCTGCATCCGGATAATCAGCGATCCACGATCCTCGAAAAAAGGAGAGCTTCTGTTCAGAAACCAGTTTGCGGTTGACCGCGGCCTGGTTGACATCGATCCTCACCTTGATGCCCAGTTCTTCCCACTGGCTTTTGATGAATTCAGACAAGTCAAGATAAGTTGAGGTAGTGCTCAAGACCAATTCTGGCAAATCTCTGCCTTCGGGAAAGCCGGCATCCGCAAGCAACCTTTTCGACTTTGACGGGTCATAGTGATAACCGAT
>JBJSZR010000139.1:0-10283 GCA_046090385.1 Bacteroidota bacterium | reverse complement strand
ACGTAGGCATTCCGTCACTCTTGAACAACACCTTGTCATCGAGCTGTGCGGTTTCAACATGAACATCGCCTCGGATAAGATCACTCACATGAATCGTTTCCCCTGCCGGAATTTTCAGTCGGATTACATACGGATCGCCGGCATCGATACGCCGACGGACCTCGTCCTGACTCAAGTTGAGTGAATTGACCAAATCTCCACGAGTGGTGGAACTATAGGAGAAGGCGGTACCGACACTCTCTGCCGACTTCCTGCGCAATTCGAGATCCTCTGCCGTATCGAACGCGTAATAGGCATGTCCAGAATCTATGAGCTGATCGGCATATTTCTTATAAAGATCCTTTCGCTCACTTTGCCGGTAGGGAGTATGCGGACCATCGCCAAATCCTACACCTTCATTCGGACTGATTCCACACCACTTCAACGATTCGATGATGTATTCTTCAGCACCCGGAACAAAACGGTGCTGATCAGTATCCTCGATGCGGAGTATGAAATCACCATCGTGCTGACGGGCAAAGAGATAATTATAAAGAGCTGTGCGTACACCGCCCATGTGAAGAGGGCCGGTTGGGCTCGGGGCAAAACGGACGCGGACGCGGTTCATATGGCTGTTTCCGCAAATGTACGAAAGTACCTAGGAGGAAGTCACTCTGCAGTAGCGATTGACGCATCCTCCCGAGTAGGTATGCCCTGTTGTATACCGGGAACTTTTGAATCTCCAGTTACCATTCTAACCTGACCCTGTGACACGAAGCGAATACCTGCAGGGGTCAGCTCGTATCGACCTTTCTTCCTGGCGCCTATGTAATTCACCAAACCGAATTTCTTCAACAAAGCGACATACCTGGCACCTGTCACACCGCCGATTCCGCATTCGCGGAATAGGTCGCTCGCGCTCATGGATCCCAACGTGTAAAGGGTCGCCAGTACAACCACCTGCTTACGAAGGTTGGGTGCATTGTGAGCAACCTGCCCGGGAAAAACTCTCCATTTTTCAAAAAGCAAATCCAGGTTTACACGATCGGCTGCAATCGTACGGACCGGCATGACCGGATTCCCGTTCTGGCGCAAACGGTCGTTGATATGCAACTGATTGGAAGTGATCATCTGCAATTCCTCCATACGAAGATGCAGATCGTCGATCAGTTGCTGTTGGTCATCAATGCGCTTCAAGAGCTTGTTGTTCCGAACCAACAGGTGATTATATTGCTGGTACAGGGTCTCATTTTCATCCGTAAGCTGACGGATTACCTGTTGTTGCTGCTCCAGTTTACGGGTCAATTGATTATCAAAATTAGTGTCTTCTTGGTTCATAAATTGATATAAAAGCTGGTATGAATGATGGTCTAAAAGTAGGAACTGGCCGTTTTATCCAACCAAAAATTGAATTTAATTATCAACAGGCCGTCTGGTAGTTCTCCACCAGACAGAAATGGAGGATTCATACTTCCGTACTCCGAATCTGACTTACCTTAGCACCATGTTATTGCTTTCCCCTGAGGGATTCACCGATTACGAGCTGATCGATTCCGGCAATTTCCTGAAGCTCGAACGCTTCGGAAAATATCTCACCATCCGACCTGAACCGCAAGCTATATGGGGTCCTGAACTTCCGGAAAAAGAATGGGAGCGTCGGGCTCACGTAAGATTCATGCCAAAATCATCCTCCAGCGGAAACTGGAAAAAGCTCCGCGAAATACCTGATCGTTGGCAGATCAGTTATGGCAAAAACGACTGTCGGTTCAATTTCCGGCTTGCCCTCACCTCCTTCAAACACGTGGGTGTTTTTCCGGAACAAGCTGCCAACTGGGACTTCATCATCCGATCCGTCAAATCGTTAAATACGTCCGAAGCCAGAGTGCTCAACCTGTTCGCCTACACGGGCGGCGCTTCGCTTGCCGCCAAAGCCGCCGGGGCTGACGTCACTCACCTTGACTCGGTCAGACAAGTAGTTACATGGGCTAAGGAGAACATGGAATCCAGCGGCTTGTCCGATATACGGTGGGTTGTGGAAGATGCCATGACTTTTGTGCGACGGGAAGTCAAAAGAGGAAAATCGTACCAGGGAATCATTCTGGATCCACCAGCCTATGGACATGGTACCGACGGACAAAAATGGAAACTGGAAGAAATGATCCACGAAATGGTGATCAATGTGTTGGAGTTGCTCGACCCTAAAAAGCATTTCCTTGTATTGAATACCTATTCTCTCGGCTTCTCATCATTGATCATCGAAAACCTGCTCAAGAACCGCAAAGGACTTGAAACCGGGGAGCTTTATCTTCCTTCCTCAACTGGACAAAAACTGCCATTGGGTGTTTTTGGACGCATTTTTCACTCCCAATAAGCAACCAATACCCCACGATTTCGTAATCTGAAACGTGTCGGGTATCGTTGAAAATGGAGTCGAAGAGCCAGCCGAAAGACGAAGAACCGTTCATGGAAAAATTCCAATCATCAACCTGCCCTATAGGCCGACCGACCGATATCGGCAAGGCTTGAGTAGATAAAAATGTCAGATAAGGAGATCTCGCTTTCAGAAAAAGACTTTTCGAGAATCTTCCCCTTTCATATCGTGATCGGGAAGGATGAACGTATTTCTTCATTGGGTGTTTCGATCAGCAAATGGACCGGAATTTCGGAAGGTGAAAAATTCTTTGATCAATTCAGGATTCTTAGTCCGCCAAAGATTGAAAACAATCATGTCGGGATCCTTCATCATCTGGAATCAACCTTCGTAATCGAAACTGTGCGTGAAGCGCAATGGAAACTTCGTGGCCGTTGGTTCCAACCAAAAGGCGATGACCGGCTTTTTTTTATTGCATCGCTACATGCAAATAATAAGGAGACGGCATCGGAACAAGGACTATCGCTATCCGATACCTCATTACATGATCCACTAGCCGATGTTAACCCTGTCATAGAAACAAACGAGATAGGATTGATTGATGTGAAGGATATCCTTAACCGGCTCCAGCAGCAAAAGCAGGAATTGAACAAACTTTCTGTAATTGCTACCGAAACATCCAACAGCATCGTCATCACCGATGCGAAGGGGAACATCACGTGGGTGAACAAGTCGTTCGAAAAGATGACCGGATATCCGCTTTCTGAGATTGAAGGCAAAAAGCCGGGATCATTTCTACAAGGAAAGAATACAGACAAAGAAACCATTCTCTATCTGAGTCGCCAAATCCGGGAAGGCGATTCATTCCAATGTGAAATCCTCAACTATCAAAAAAACGGAACGCCTTTTTGGGTAAGGATCACCGGACAGCCCTTGTTCGACAAAGAAGGAAATGTGGAACAGTACTTCGCCATCGAAGAAGACATCACCGGCCAGAAAGAATCGATGCTGAAACTTGTGTGGAGCGAACAGAAGTACAGGGGAATCATTGAAAACATGGACCTCGGGCTTGTAGAATTCGATACAGAGGACAATGTCACGCTTTCCAATTCCAGTTTTTGTAAAATAACAGGTTACTCGGAGAGCGAGTTGTCAGGTCAGCCGTTATCGGAGTTGTTACGTGAACGCAATTCAAATCACGAGTCCATGATGAGTCACCGGAAAAGGCATCGCGGAATCACTGAAGTATATGAGGTCGAAATCACTGATAAGTCCGGAAGCAACAAATGGTTGCTGGTGAGTAAGGTACTGTTGTTCGATACACAAAAAAGGATCACCGGATCAATAGGAATATTCTTGGACATAACCTGGAGGAAGAGACTCGAAGAAGAAGTACGTCATGCCCGTGAGCAGGCTGTGGAGACATCGAAAGCAAAGGAGAATTTCCTGGTCAACATGAGTCATGAGATCCGTACGCCTATGAACGTGATTCTGGGTATGAGCCGTCACCTGGGCGGTATCATCAAAGAGGAAAAACAGCTTCGTTTTCTGAACTCCATCACTTCAGCCGCTGAAAACCTGCTCGTCATCATAAACGATGTACTTGATATTTCTAAGATTGAATCCGGGAAAATGGAGATCGAAAAAACCGGATTCCAGCCACGTACATTATTGAATGACTGTGCGCAGTTGCTTGGATTCAAAGCCGAAGAAAAGGGAATCCATTTGTCCGCAGAAATCGACAAGGATGTACCGGAAGTTCTCATCGGTGATCGGCACCGTTTGCATCAGATATTGATGAACATCACAGGAAATGCGATCAAATTCACTGATCAGGGAAGTGTGGATATTTCAGCTTATGTGGAAAAGGTGAAAGGTGAAGACGTGCTGGTGAAAATCGTGGTGGAGGATACAGGAATAGGCATAGATTCCGATAAGCTCGAAGAGGTTTTTGAAAGTTTCCGGCAGGAAAACAACTCCATCAGCCGTCAGTACGGTGGAACCGGACTCGGACTGACCATCAGCCGTGAGCTTGCACGTTTGATGGGAGGCGACCTAAGAATCGACAGTCAGAAAGGAACAGGCACACGCGTGGTACTCGAGTTACCGTTCGTTATCGGCGGAAAGAGCGATCTCGAAGACTCGCTGGGCATATCATTCGACCCGCACCAGCTTATCGGAAAAAGGATACTTGTCGTAGAAGATAACTCCATGAACCTGGCGCTTGCTGAAACGGTGCTTCAGAGCTACGGAGCAATTGTCACAACAGCGATCGACGGCAACGAGGCGATCGATCAAGCAGGCAAAGGGGAATTTGACGTCATATTGATGGATCTCAGAATGCCGGGGATGGATGGCTTCGAAACCTCCAAGCGGTTGCGACGATCATATGGGGTCAAAACACCCATCATTGCTTTGACCGCCAATACACACTCGGAGGTGAAGAGTTCGCTTCAGGATTCCGGAGTCAGCGAATACCTGTTGAAGCCCTATAAGGAATCAGCGCTGATCGCCAAGATCGTTCATGTACTGGGCATGGAAGAGAAATCTTCGATTCAGTCAAAATCTGCACCTGAAATGACACCAAAACGTCTTTACAATACTGAAAAGCTCGAAGCTTTCACAGTCAAGAACCCTGATTTCCTGCGTAGGATGTTACAACTATTCATAGAAGAATCCCTGTCGGGCTTCAAAGAAATGCAGGACTCACTCAACCGCGGCGATTTGGTCAGAGTCGGCGATCTGGCGCACAGGATGAAACCTGGAATGGACCAGTTGATGGCAGAAGAGATGCTTGCCGGGGTGAAACAAATCGAACAATTGGCAAAAAACGGAGATGCCGAGGGGATTTTATCTCCCTTGGTGAATGAAATGGAACAATTATTGGGAAAGGTCGTCGAGCAGATACGGGAAAACGAACTACGGCCTTCATGATAGCAATAGATGTGAGATGTTGTCGTTATAACCGGACGAGGGGCGATTTTAATTAGTAAATTTGGGATAGCCCGACGGGTTATGCAAACACACGACTACTACACTGAACTCATAGGAAAACTGGATGCCTTTATCCGGAAGTACTACAAGAACCTTCTGATAAGAGGAGGCATATACGCATTCACACTTTTGTTGAGCGGTTACTTGCTGCTTACCGCCATGGAAACGGTGGGGCATTTCAGTGTCAGCGTAAGAACCGGACTATTTTATGGGTTTTTAACATCGCTCGGCTATATTCTTTTCCGCTATGTTTTTGTTCCACTTGGTCACCTTTACCGTATCGGTAAAGTGATTACGCATGAAGAAGCGGCAAGGATCATCGGCGTACACTTCTCCGAGGTAGAAGATAAATTGCTCAACGTACTGCAGCTGAATCAACAGGCTTCCGAATCCAGTCCGGATCGGATGGACCTTCTCACCGCATCCATAAGACAAAAATCGGAGGAACTGAAACCTGTGCCTTTCGTTTCTGCAATACGACTCTCTGAAAACAGAAAATACCTGAGATGGGCCATGATTCCAACCATGGTGCTTGCAACAGTGCTTGTAACATCTCCCTCACTCATCACGGAAGGAACCCAGCGCCTGATCGAACACCGCACCTACTTCGAGGAGCCGGCACCTTTCACCTTCAAAGTCCTGAATTCATCACTGAAAGCCATACAGCAGGAGGATTTTCTTTTGCTCGTCGCAGTAGAAGGAAAAGAAGTCCCTGCAGAGGCGTTCATTGAAATTGACGGAAACAAATTCAGACTTGAAAAAACTGAGCTTACACGCTTTCAATATTCACTCCGCAATTTGCAGGGCGACGTCCGATTCAGATTCACTGCTGACGGTTTCAGTTCGAAAGAGTATGTGCTTGAAGCTGTTCCGAATCCAGTACTACTTGGATTCAAAGTTTCATTGAATTACCCGCCTTATCTCAATAAGAAAAACGAAGTCCTTGAAAATACCGGCGACCTGGTGATTCCTGCCGGCACACGTGTGAATTGGTCGCTCACCACCCGGAATACTGAAATGTTGAAACTGGTTTTTTCGGACTCAACCTATTCACTTTCACCGACAGGCGGAGGCGACTTCTCTTTTGCGCGAAGGTTCCTGAAAAACGATAACTACAGGGTGATTGCAGGCAATCGATTCCTGCAAAGTCGCGATTCGATGTCGTATGCAGTAACCGTGATTCCCGACCAATACCCATCCATATCCGTCGAACAGCAACAGGATTCGCTTTCGTCCAAACGAACTTATTTCAGGGGAGTCATCAAAGATGATTACGGCTTCAGTGGGCTCTTGTTCGTTTACAGGTTTTTGAAAACCGATGACACGACCGGGGTCAAAAAGAACAAGGTTTTTACGGAGAAACTGTCCGTGAACCGCAATCTGAATGCCGATGCTTTCTTTCATTACTGGGACCTTTCGAATGTGGGAATCGCAGCAGGTGACGAGGTGGAATACTATTTTGAAGTGAGTGATAACGACGGAGTAAGCGGACCAAAGTCAATGCGCTCGCAGAGCCAATTATTCAAAGCACCTTCGCTGCGTGAAATAAGCGAGAACACCGAGAAGAGCAATCAGTCCATCAAAGACGAGTTGAAGAGCGGTATCGATAAAGCCAAACAACTTCAGAAGGATGTGAGCGAACTATCCAAAAAGCTCATGGAGAAAAAAGAAGCCGGTTGGGAGGAGAAGAAAAAACTGGAAGACATTTTACGCAAAGAGGAAGAGCTCAAGAAAAAAATAGAAGAATTGCGACAGAAGAACGCAGAAAAAAACCGGCAGGAACAGGAATACAAGAAAGTGGATGAGGACATCGCCAAAAAGCAGGATGAGTTGCAGGCGCTGATGGACAAACTGATGACGCCTGAGCTGGAAAAATTGATGGAGGAGCTCCGCCAGATGATGGAAAAGGTCGATAAGGACCAGGTCCAGGACCAGCTCAACCAGATGAAGCAGGACAACAAGGATTTCCAAAAAGAACTTGAGCGCACATTGGAATTATTCAAGCAGTTGGAGTTCGAACAGAAGTTCCAGGAGAATATCGACCAGTTGAAAGAACTTGCGAAGAAACAGGAAGAGCTTTCGAAGGAAGGTGAAAAAAAGGATGCGGATGCGAAAGACCTGAAGAGCAAGCAGGACAGCTTGAACAAAGAGTTCGACAAATTCCGGAAGGACATGGACGAACTCGAGAAAAAGAACGAGGCGCTGCAGGAAAAGAACGACATGGAAAATACAGATTCTCAGGAGCAGGATATCCAACAGGAAATGCAGAACTCCAGCGAATCGCTGGGCGACAACAAACAGAACAAGGCATCAAAGTCGCAGAAGAATGCTGCCAAGAAGATGGAACAGATGGCCGAAAAAATGGAGAAGCAGCAACAGCAGATGAAGCAGGAGCAAGAAGAAGAGGACATGAACGCCCTCCGTGCTCTGTTGGAAAATCTATTGCGACTGTCTTTCGACCAGGAAAAACTGATGAAGGAATTGCGTTCGGTCGATATCAACAATCCTCAATACCTCAAACTCACGCAGCAACAACGCAAGCTAAAGGATGATGCGAGAATGATAGAGGACTCCCTGTTTGCACTTTCCAAGCGCGTTACACAGATCGCCTCAAAGGTGAACCAGGAGATCGGCGCCATCAACCTGAACATGGACGAAGCCTTGTCGGACCTGGAAGAACGGACGGTAGCACAGGCAACCACTCGTCAGCAATTCGTGATGACATCTGTGAACAATCTGACCTTGTTGCTCAGTGACGCCTTGCAACAGATGCAACAGCAGCAGGCCCAAGCGCAACCGAATGCATCCTGTAGCAAACCTGGAAAGAAAAAACCATCATCGGTTTCGGAACTCAGAAAAATGCAGGAAGAGCTTAACAAGAACATGCAAAAGATGAAAGACATGTTGAAGCAGCAGGGCGGCAACCAGAAAGGTAAACAGAAACGCGATCAGGCAATGAGTGAACAGCTTGCCAAGATGGCCGCTCAACAGGAATACATCCGTAATGAATTGAATAAACTTGACCGTGAGGACAACAAAGACGGGAAAAAATCGCTGGGCAATCTGAACGATATCCAGAATAAAATGGAAGAAACGGAGAAGGACATTGTGAATCAGATGATCTCAGAACAGACCTTACGGAGACAGGATGAGATACTGACCCGCCTACTTGAAAGTGAAAAAGCCGAGCGGGAAAGAGACCAGGATGAGCAACGGAAATCAGAGGAATCAAAAAAGACCTTTGACCGTAACCCTGCAGAGTTTGAGCAGTATAAAAGAGATAAGTTGAAGGAGATGGAACTGCTCCGAACAGTACCTCCATCCTTCAGCCCATATTACAAAAAGAAAGTCTCTGAATATTTCCAATCCCTTGATAAATAGGTTGTTGTAGATGCAAAAAGACGGTGACCTCCACATGATAGAACTCAAATCACAACCCGAAAGCCTTACCGTCGTTGAACGCATGGTCGAGGAAGTCCGTGATAGCTATCACGTGAATGAAGATACCTACGGCAATATCCTAGTGGCACTCACCGAGGCAGTCACCAATGCCATGTACCACGGCAATAAATCAGATCCCGAGAAAAAAGTCCGTATCGAATATGGTTGCGTACACAACACGTTGACTTTTACGGTTGCTGACGAAGGTCCGGGGTTCGATTATTACAACCTCCCCGACCCTACCTCTCCAGAAAATCTGGAAAAAGAATGCGGACGTGGAATTTTCCTGATGAAACATCTCGCTGACCAACTTATTTTTTCAGATGGAGGCAGAACCGTGGAATTGAACTTCAAAATGACGGGTAGCTAAGTAGTTGCATCCGTTCAAACATAATCGAAAAGGGAGGGCTCAGCCTTCCTTTTTTATTTTCGAAAATTTCCACGATTTGATGATTCCTATGTGGAAAGAACGGTATCCGAAGTCATGAAGGCCCTCCTGGTATCGCATTTGGACTGACCATGATCCGATTTGCCTCCTTAGGTACGATCGGAACAACGCCGGTCGATCTCCATTGTCATTGTGGCCGACATATCCTGTAAGCTGTACCGACCAACACCACAAGTCACCCTTCAAATCAACCCCGGATCCCCAAAGCAAACAGTCGTCCTGTAGTCGGCGCAGATCATACGTTTGAAACGCATAAAACCCGGCCGTTACATAGGGTCGGATGATAAATCGACCGGCAGTCTTGAAATCGCGACCGGTAGAAAGCGAAAACCAATATCCTGGTGCATCCGTGTAACGGGCCGCACCCAACTGAGTACCGGAAGCTGTTCGAAAGGAGGCTTCGAATGAAATATCCGGTTTGATTCCTTGGCCTCTCATCAATACGACACGCGTTGTGAAGATGATATCGCCACCAGCCCTGCCTTTCCCGTCACGATCACGGG
This sequence comes from Bacteroidota bacterium, assembly GCA_046090385.1. Classification (GTDB taxonomy): domain Bacteria; phylum Bacteroidota; class Bacteroidia; order AKYH767-A; family 2013-40CM-41-45; genus Pollutiaquabacter. The sequence goes on along the minus strand of JBJSZR010000139.1, from coordinate 547 downwards.
CAGCCCGCAAATCTCTGGTGACAGAATCCATCTGATAGAATTCCAAAGGAACAACACTGCTCTCCAGTACGACCTTTCCCTTCACTACAGGAATGGATAACCGTAGTCGGCTGTCGTATGTATGGTCGCCCTCAGAGAAATGGACACCGACAGCGGTTTCGAATCGGATGAGAGTATCGATACTGCCATCTCTCAGTTCAGGTACCGGTAAGGCGTTCGGTCCGAAGTAGGAAGGCGATATCTTCATATATAGATTCCAGGGAGTGATGCCATCCCAATCGTGAATCGTATTCCACCAAGAATAGTCCTCCTGTGCATTGCAAACAGAGGCATTCAAAATGAGATATATAAATGCAACAAACGAGCGGACATACATGCACGACGAAGTTAAACAAAGCGTCTGATGTGTATCTTTAGCGTATAAAAGTTAAGTAATGCCGAAAGCATCCATCGACTTTTTCAAAGAAGACATACGCTAAAGATACACATCAGACGCTTTGTTTAACTTCGTCGTGCATGTATGTCCGCTCGTTTGTTGCATTTATAT
>JBJSZR010000138.1:0-3108 GCA_046090385.1 Bacteroidota bacterium | reverse complement strand
TGCCAATATCAACCGGAATATCCTCTTGATGGACCTCCGTTCCTATTCAGATGTATTAAGAGAAGGCGGGAGGCTTTTCATAAGCGGATTCTTGAAGGATGATATCGAAGTCCTGAGTTCATCAGCAGGAGAGTTCGGTTTAAGAATCGATTCGATGTTGGAAAGAGATAATTGGTCGCAGATAGTATTCATAAAATGAGATTTCTGAAAATTCTGATTAGTTCATCAGCCATTCTGATAATTATTGGCTTGAATATCACCTTGGTTCAAGCTCAGGCCATACGTAATTTCACATCAGATCCCTCCAAGTTCATCGACGAGATGACGAAATTCCTGCAGGAGACGGACAAGAAGGCTACAGAGCAGGTAATGGAGGAATTCGTTCCTGCTTGGTCCGGAGGTGGTTTTTCTACTCTGCAACAGGAAGCGGTGTATAAGACCTGTAATTCCATGCTTCGGAAACGTATGAAAGCGTTTCCTGATTTCAGGAATTATCTGGTTGCGCTCACAAGTTTCTCTAAGTCCGGCCAATCAGCTGAAAGTTTTGCTTCCTGGCAGACCAGTATTGAAAAACTCTTGCTTTTACCGGCAAGAAACTTCTCTAATTACATAAGCACGTGTAATCTTCTTTTTCGGAACAATACCTTGTATGAATCAGCTGCCGTGCGTTGGTACACCATGGATGCTTCGTATCGTTTTGAATTCGACTCAATTCCTAAAATCGTATTCAATGCCACTGATCTGGTGTGTGTGTCCAAAGGTGATTCATCGGTCATACGTTCCACAACCGGTTCACTTTATCCGACACGAGATTTGTTTGCAGGAAAGGGGGGAAAGGTGGATTGGACGCGTGCCGGACTGGATGTAACATCCGCCAGGGCTGATCTTTCTGACTTCTCTGTCGATATCACTGGCAGTGACTTCAAGGCTGACTCAGCCGTCTTTTATTTTCCAAAATACTTCAAACAGCCGATACTTGGAAGATATTCTGACAAGGTTTTGGCTAATGTGACCATTGAAAACGCAACCTATCCGCGGTTCGAGTCTTATTCTACCTCCTTCGAGATTCCTTCACTTGTTGCTGGTGTCGATTATATCGGCGGGTTCTCAATTCTCGGTGGTAAAATCGTAGGCACAGGTAATTCCGACGAAAACGCTCGGATATCCATCAAGCGTGATGGGAATCCTTTTTTCATTGCGTCTTCGAAATCCATCGTTATCAAGAAAGACCGTCTTACCAGCGATAATGCAAGTATCACTTTTATTCTCGGTGAGGACTCCATTTATCATCCGAGCGTGACATTGAAGTATATGCTGGATTTGAAGGAACTTACCCTTATCAGCGGCCAGGAGGGAAAATCCCAGTCTCCATATTTCGACACGTTTCATAAGATGGATCTTTATTTCGACGGACTTTATTGGAAAACCGATCAGCCGGTCATCGATATGAAAATGATTAGCGGAGCAGGGCAGAGTAAAGCCGTATTCGAGTCGGCTAATTATTTCAGAAAAAGCAAGTTTGAACAGATGCAGGGTATTAGTGACGTACATCCTCTATTTGTATTCAAATCATATTGTGAAAATCATGGGACTCGCGAAATCTACACAGAGGACCTGGCGCGTGATATGCGAGTGCCTGTTTCTGAAGTGAGGAACTTGCTGTTAAGGTTTTCTGATCTGGGTTTTCTTGCCTATGACAGCAAAGCAGATAAGGCATTTGTCAAGGACAAGGTGTATTACTATCTACAATCCAACGTCGGTAAATCGGATTACGATGTGATCCGTTTCGAATCGATTATTTCTGGACTTCCCAACGCCAGCATGAATCTTTTGAATAATGAGTTCACATTGCGTGGGCTGGCTCCGATCATCCTTTCTGATAGCCAAAACGTGGTCATTTATCCAAAGGAGCAGGAGGTCAAATTGGGTAAGGACAGGAATTTCATATTTGCCGGCAGGATGAAGGCTGGTCGATTCGATTTTTACGGAAAGCAATTCAGCTTTGATTATCAGAAGTTCAAGGTCGATATGGATAATGTGGACTCATTGCGCTTGAAGGTGGAGTCTGATAATCCCTCCGAGATGGATGAGTACGGGCGACGTAAGCTGGTCGCTGTCGCATCCGTTTTGGAGAATATAACCGGCGACCTCATCATAGATAATCAGATCAATAAATCGGGATTGAAAGATTACCCGGAGTATCCTGTGTTCAACTCGAAAAAGGATTCCTATGTATTTTATGACAGACCAGCCATTCAATCCGGAGTTTATGTAAGGGATAAATTCTATTTTCATCTGGATCCTTTTTCAATTGATTCATTGGATAATTTCAGCAAGGCTGGACTCAAGTTCGGAGGTGAAATGGTCACGGCTGGAATCTTCCCGGATTTCAGGGATTCACTTAAATTGCAAAAGGATCTTTCCCTTGGTCTTATGATCGTCACCGGACAAAGTGGCTGGCCCGCTTACGGTGGGAAAGGCACATTCATCAGTGAAGTCAATTTGAATAACAGTGGACTTCACGGTAATGGCACTTTGAATTATCTGTCATCCGTTTCACTTTCCAATTCTTTTTTATTCCTGCCCGATTCAATGAATGCAGGTGTGAGGTCTTTTATCAATTCCAAAACCACCTTGGCAGGAGTTGAGTATCCTGATGTCAAAGGAGATTCGGTCTATGAGCATTGGGAACCTTATAAGGATTTGATGCTTGTGAGCAGTTTGACGAAGAAGATCACCATGTATCAGAGCCAGGCTGATATTGCCGGGATTTTGAAGCTTCGTTCTACCGGCATGTCGGGGACCGGCACAATGAGTCTCGTCGGCAGTGAGCTCGACTCTAAGAATTTCATCTATAAATCGGTGCTGTTCGATGCCGACACATCCAATTTCAGGCTGGGATCAGATGAGGCTTCAGCTTTGGCTTTCACCACGGACAATGTCCGTTCGCACATCGATATGCAGCAACGGTACGGTGAGTTCAAAGCAAATGGTGGTGGTACATATGTGCGGTTCCCCCTGAATCAGTATATAAGTTTTATCGACCAGTTCAAATGGTTTATGGATCAGAAGGAGTTGGAGCTCAGCTCCGGAGGTCCTGTTGCGGCA
>JBJSZR010000137.1:0-774 GCA_046090385.1 Bacteroidota bacterium | reverse complement strand
CAAATTAAGTGATCAGATCATTCATCGGTTTGGCACCGACCTTAGTGGCATTACAGTGGTTTTCCCCACACGTCGTGCCGGTCTTTTTTTTCGGTCCGAGTTGGCTACACGTTTGAATAAACCGATCTGGTCACCTAGAGTAATTGCCATTCAGGATATGATGATCGAGTTGGCCGGTCGTTCTCTTCCCGATCAGGTCACCCAATTGTTCGAACTGTTCGATGTGTATTCGGAGTATTTTCCAGAGGACTCCTTCGACCATTACTTTCCATGGGGAGAGGTGATGCTGAAAGATTTTGAGGAATTGGATAAAAGCCTTGCCGACCCGAAAAAAGTTTTCGCAGTAATAGCCGATATCAAGGAAATAGATGCGGCATTCGGCCTTTCTGATGAGGACATGGACCGTTTAAAGGCCTTTTGGGGCCGTTTCTTCGATCATGGACAGTCGAGATTGAAAGATGCCTTCGCCGGCACATGGCGCCATTTGCAACCGATTTATGACCGTTTCCATCAGCGCCTTGAAAACCAAGGATGGTGTACGGAAGGTAAAGCCTTCAGGATCGTATCAGATAAAGTGTTAGCTGATCCAGCCATTGCAGAGAAGACGGGCAAGCACATCGTATTTGCCGGGCTGTACGCACTTTCCAGAAGTGAGGAAGTAGTCATCAGTCATTTATTGGATCATGGTCGTGCTTCGATATATTGGGATGCTGATCGCCATTATATCGATGATGATATGCAGGAGGCAGGATTGTTCCTTCGTAAAAGCAGACT
>JBJSZR010000136.1:0-12176 GCA_046090385.1 Bacteroidota bacterium | reverse complement strand
GCCGTGCGCGTTCCACGTTGGTACGCGCAGACCAACCGTTGAACAATGGCAATTGAAGCATGAATCCTATACCGGCACCCCGGTTCCTGTTCAACTGATCCCAAAACGGCACCTGCTCGTAACCGATAACATCGGGAGAGTAAAGGAATACGGTATCGAATGAGGAAGTAAAACCAGCGGCCTCGAATCCGGGAATGGTGGAAATGGTAGGAAGCTTGAATGAAGTCGAGAACGTAGTGTTCAAACTGCCCGACATGTACAAGCGTGGTAGCCTTGACCCTTTGGCGGAGGCAAGTCCGCTTTCAGCTGCTCTAAGTCGGAATTCATTGCCCTTTATTTCAGGCTGTGTGATCAAAGCGGATGAATAGATGGCATCGGCCGTGACACCAGGAGTCATGACCGGTGGCTCATCTATTGCAGGACGCACAATGGAGAAGCCTTTGACCGAATCAAGTTCAAGGAGCTGAACGAGATTGAGCAGCGATTGATCCACCTGGGCCATGCCGGCTACAAGTGATGCACTGTCAGATGCAAGCTGTGCTTCGAGGTCAAGGAAATTGGACTTCGATGCCGTACCCAATTCGAACATCCTGCGCATCCGCTGATATTGATTTTCGGTGGCAGTCACTTGTTTTTCAAGAACCTGTAAGAGGTCCTGGTTGTATAAGACCTGGAGATATGCAGCAACCACATTCAAGGAAACATCATTGCGTATTTTTTCCAAGTCCTTGCGGCTTGCCATGTAATTCAATTTGCTTTGACTCAACGTACGTTGCAATTGCAACCCTTCGAACAGCGTCAAGGTAGAGCTGACTCCGAAGCTGCTGGACTGAACCTGCTGGTTGCTGAATTGGTTGGTATAAGGATCGATTGCACGGCCCCAGTAATAGTTGTGGCCCATCTGTCCGTTTAGTGTAGGAAGAAATGAAGCATAGCTCTGATCCTGGATCAGCTTGTTCTGACTGACATTCAATTCCGTTTGCTTCACTTGAAGATTATGCTCGACTGCATAATTGACGCACTGCTGCAATGTCCAGCCGGAGACTTGAGGTCTGGCAATTGCAGAAAACAACGATAAAACGGTCAATAAAAGAATCCTCATGGCAGTCCGCTAAATTACGTAAAATTGACGGCAACCTTTGTGAGGAGGATGAGTAAAATCAGTCCATTCGCTTCCTTCCCCCGGGCGCTGAAAAGATTCAAACGGGTTCGGGAAGCGTTCCGCTGCGATTCGGATTACTGGAGCAGGTTCAGGAGCGCCTGAGCTAATTGTGTTAAAGTCCAAATGTGATATATTATTTTGACAACTCAGGTCAAGTTGTTGACTTCAGTCAGATTCAAGATTAATTTGCCTTTCATGCATAATCAGCACAAAATCCTACGCGTTTTACAGCTAATCGCCCTATTGAAGGCCCGACCTGCCAAATCCTTACGTCACCTAAGTGAGGTATTGGACAGCACTGAACGCACTGTTTACCGGTATCTTGATTTGCTCGAAGCAGTTGGATTCAGAATCTCCCGCGACAACGGGAACCGGGTTTTCATAGAACATGACGACCATTCGGCCGGAGAAATCAATTTTACAGAGGAAGAATCCATCTTCCTCCACGACCTGACCTCTTCCGTCGGGAAAAATCATAAGTTAAGGGACAGCATCCTTCGTAAACTGAAGGTCAATACGGACCTCCGGGTAGCGGAGACCCAATTATTGCAGGCACGACTGGGATTGTTCGTTCAACAAATCGCTGAATCCATCCATAACAAGAAGCAGATCATTCTTAAGAAATATCATTCAGCTAACTCAAACGATATCCGCGACCGATTGGTGGAGCCGATCCGTTTCACTGATAATTTCGAGCATTTGGTGGCGTATGAAATAGAAACTGGCAAGAACAAGCACTTCCACATAGAGCGCATTCAAGATGTTACACCCAAAAAAACTTCATTCAAACATGCCTCTAAGCATCGCTATACACCTCCTGATATTTTCGGGTTCGGGGATAATGGAAAAAGATTCAGCATCGATCTGACGCTAAGCCTGCGTGCAAGTATGATTTTACGAGAAGAATATCCGCTTGCAACGCCTTTGATCAAAAAAGAAAAAGGAAAGTTCAGATTACGTGCAACTGTTCATGACCTTAAACCGGTGACACGCTTTGTGATAGGTTTTTATGGTGAAATAAAAGTGAATGGTTCTGCCGAATTCAAGCGCCACATAAAGGATCGTTTGCAAAAAATGGCAGTGTCATGATGAAAAAAGCCCTGAAGTAAATACTCCAGGGCTTTTTATAACTGGTTTTATCATTGTTTGATCAAAGGCTGATGCCCCGTTCTTCCATCTGACTCAATCAACTCGAATATATAAGTACCGGAAGAGAAACCCGTCAATGTTATCATCGATCGTTTTTCTGTAAGGGATCCTTCAAGCAAAACTGCGCCCTGTAACGTCATGATCCTATAGAGAGCAGGCGTTGAAACAGGACGCTCGATGTAAAACCGTTCTGTAGCAGGATTGGGATAGCCCGAGAAACGGGCGGTCGATGGTGCGTCTGTAACACCAGTAAGCGTTGCCGGCGAAACGACATTGATGGTGAATCCGGTCATACTTCGGAACACATTCCCCATAGAATCAACCGACAAGGTGTCGCAATAGGTATCCACACATCCATTCGCATCGGCGATGGATAAACAAAGCAAGTAGGAACCGATATTGGCATATTGATGACTGGGGAAAGGTAATGTAGACGTGGATCCGTCACCGAAATCCCATGAATACGTCAACGGCATCTGCCCGTTTGAAAGATTCACGACAGCCAACTGATAAGGAGCCAGCTGCACGGTTGCAAAGAACGCCTGGCAACCGCCCGGTATGACCACTTGCGTATCAACAATGATCGCCTGGCAGTAAGTGTCCGCACAATTCGAATCGGCTATGGTCAGACAGACATTATAGGTTCCCCGTTGCGCATAGGTATGCTGTGGAAAACGAAGAGTGGATGTGTTTCCGTCGCCGAAATTCCATGTGTAAGCGGTAGCAGGACTTGTATTCGATGAGAGATCGATGAAATAGCCGGTGAGCGACTGACTGGAACTTACGAAGTATGCCGAACAAGTCGGGAAAATATTGTTCACTATCACTGTTACCACGGAGTTGCACAAAACTGCACCCCCACCGGTCACAGAGATGGATACGACATAAACACCCGATGCAGAATAGGTATGCTGCACATTGGTTCCGCTTCCGGTAGTTCCGTCTCCGAAATTCCAGAGATATCCCGTTGCTCCAGGATAAGCAGGCACAGAGAATGCATATGAATTAGGCTGTAATTGGAAAAACTGGATGTTGCAATTGCCGGACGGGTTGAATGAATTGGTGATGGTCGTACAGCTACTACAGGATACCATTCCCATCGAGTCGGAAATTGTCACACATACGCTGTAGTTGCCCGCAGCATTATAACTGTGAACGACGGATTGACCATAACCGCTGCCGCCATCACCATAATCCCATATCGCGAACTGACCTGATGGCAAAGGAGACGGCACACTGAAACTGAAAGTAGGTCCCTGGAGGTTGACAGCATTGATGGTGCAGTTTCCTGCAGGACTCACTGCTATACTCAGACAAGAAGTGCAGATAAGAGAACCGCTCGAATCAGTTTCCTGATAGCATACTACGTAAACACCGTTTGTGGCATAAGTATGGTTGGTAAAAGCACCAAGAGCAGGTGCGCTTCCGTCACCGAAATCCCAAATGATGGAGGACGCAGGATTGGTACCTGCAGCATAGAAATACATCATCATCGGATTCATTGAGTCGGGGAAAGATGAGATACTGCACGTGGGAGGTCCATTCTGAAGCGTGAAACTTTGACAAGTGGTACATGTCAACGCTTGCGTGAACGTATCCCGTAACTCCATACACACTGCATATGTGCCACCCTGGTTGTAAGTATGCCACGGCGTGGAACCAAAACCAATTCCACCATCACCGAAATCCCAAGTAGCGTACTGACCTGTCGGAACTGTTACATTGAAATCGACCAGTAATGAACCGGGATTGGTAAGAATGGTGAATGGACAATTAGGTGCAGGTCCGGTAACAACCACCGTATCACAATAGCTGCAAATCGGTGTACCCAATAATGTGATGTAATCGACACAGACAGCATACGCTCCCGGACCACTGAATTGGTAGGATGCTATGTAAGTGTTCGGGATGTAGGTGCCGTTTATAGTCCAATTGAAAATCGTGGTGCTCGGGCTATAAAGTGAATCGGGATAAAACGAATACACTCCGTTGGTACCTGGTGCTGCAATTGCAGTGTAGGCACAGTTCTGCGCTCGAATGCCTAAGGCACTCAGAAACAATAAAACAATCAGGTAGATTTTTCTCATCGGTACAGCAGTGAATGGTTTCTTCAAAAGTAGTCATTGAAACCAACAATTATGAATTGCGATTAATCAGGTTTGTAAGATATTATTTTAATATTTTATTTTATAATAAATTGAAATACAAAATATTAGTTAAAATAAATGTTTGGAATTATAAAGCAGTGAATGATTTCGGAATTCACACAATAGAGTTTAAGAAAAGGATCAAGGGCATCAAGGCTTCAATATCCTAAAACAGGACCTAGCCAACGTTCAGCTTCTTGAAGAGAAACGCCTTTTCTGCGTGCATAATCGGCCACCTGGTCTTTTGTAATCCGTCCCAAACCGAAATAATGGGCTTCAGGATGAGCGAAATACAATCCGCTAACACTTGCTGTCGGGAACATGGCAAGACTTTCAGTAAGTGAAATGCCGGTATGCTTCTCAGCTTCCAGCAATTTCCACAGAATGAGCTTTTCAGTATGATCGGGCTGTGCTGGATAACCCGGTGCAGGGCGAATACCACGATACTCTTCTCGTATCAGCGACTCATTCGACAGCCGCTCCTCTACAGCATAACCCCAATGGGTACGCCGCACTTCCCTATGCAGCCACTCGGCAAACGCCTCTGCCAATCGATCTGCCAATGCTTTCAACAAGATGGCTGAATAATCATCATGATCTTTTTCGAACCTGGCGACATGCTCATCGATACCGATTCCGGCTGTCACTGCGAAAGCTCCGATGTAGTCCATGACGCCTTCTTCTTTTGATGCAACGAAATCTGCCAGAGCGATATTCGGCTGTCCCTGCGGTTTGCGTGTCTGCTGACGCAAAGTATGCAGATGTGCGATCAACCTATCACCTGAAGGATCAAACACTTCGATATCGTCCCCTTCTGAAACAGCAGGAAACAAACCGTAAACACCGCGGACTCCCAACCATTTTTCATCCACGATCTTATCAAGCATCCTTCGGGCATCCTCAAAAAGTCGTGTAGCCTCCTTGCCATGCACACTATCGCTGAGGATTTTCGGATAAACACCCTTCAGCTCCCAAGCATGGAAAAATGGCGTCCAGTCGATAAAAGAGACCAAGGTGTCAAGACCAAGACTTTCAACATTGAATATCCCCAATCGCTCTGGTGCTTTGATCGAAGGATCTTCTGAGGATTTGAAACGATTGATCCTTGCCTCTTCAAGCGTAATATACTTGTCGGGAGAATTAGCCATTCGGTTGTATTCCCTCACCCGTTCATATTCCTCTTTGGTATTTCTTATGAATGATTCACGCTGCTCGGTTGAAAGCAATTGACTTACCACCGGTACTGATCGTGATGCATCATTCACGTGAATGACAGGTTGAGAATAATGAGGTTCTATCTTGACGGCTGTATGAACTTTGGAAGTAGTAGCTCCACCGATGAGCAAAGGCACCTTGAATCCTTCCCGCTGCATTTCCTTCGCCACATGGACCATCTCATCCAATGAAGGGGTGATGAGCCCGCTGAGTCCTATAACATCCACATTCTCTCTTTTGGCAACCTCCAGAATGCGTTCAGCTGGAACCATCACACCAATATCGATGACCTGGTAATTATTGCATGCAAGGACCACGCCTACGATATTCTTACCGATATCGTGCACATCGCCTTTGACCGTAGCAAGCAGCACTTTACCTGCATTGGCGCGAACTGCTCCTGCATCTCCTGCATTGAGCATAGGCTCCAGGTAAGCGACCGCTTTTTTCATGACACGTGCACTCTTCACGACCTGTGGCAAAAACATCTTACCTGCACCGAACAAGTCGCCGACGATGTTCATGCCGTCCATCAGCGGTCCTTCAATCAGATGGAGAGGGCGCGGGTACTTGACCAGCGCCTCTTCAAGATCGGTTTCGATGAAATCGGTTATCCCTTTGACGAGAGCATGAGCCAAACGTTGTTCGACAGGCTCTTGTCGCCAAGCCTCTTCCTTTTCTTCTTTTTTAGTTGAAACACCCTTCAACGATTCTGCATGAGCAATCAGGCGTTCCGTTGCATCATCGCGACGATCCATCAAAACATCCTCGACAAGCTCCAACAGGTCCTTCGGAATCTCATCATACACTTGCAACTGCCCGGGATTTACGATTCCCATATCCATTCCTGCCATGATTCCATGATACAGGAATGATGCATGGATGGCTTCACGGACACTGTCGTTTCCGCGAAAGGAAAAGGAGACGTTACTCACTCCACCACTGACTTTTGCACCTGGAAGATTATTCTTGATCCATCGAGTAGCCTCGAAAAAATCGACTGCGTTGCGGCGATGCTCGTCCATGCCGGTGGCAACTGGAAAAATATTAGGATCAAAGATGATATCACAGGCGGGAAATTTCACCTCCTGCACAAGTACCCGATAAGCCCTTTCGCAGATTTCAATACGCCGTGGAAGTGTATCAGCCTGTCCTTTTTCATCAAATGCCATTACGATGACAGCAGCACCGTATCGTCTGATCAATTTCGCCTGACGTACAAATTCCTCTTCCCCTTCTTTCAATGAAATCGAATTCACAATGGGTTTCCCTTGCGAACATTTCAATCCTGCTTCGATGACATGGAACTTGGAACTGTCGATCATCAGCGGAATTCGGGCGATATCCGGCTCCGAAGCCATCAGATTCAGGTATCGTATCATGGCAGCAGCTGAATCAAGCATACCCTCATCCATGTTAACATCGATAGCTTGAGCTCCGCCCTCTACCTGGTCGCGAGCGATGGCCAGCGCCTCCTCATATTGATTCTCCTTGATAAGTCGAAGGAATTTTCGTGAACCCGTTACGTTCGTACGCTCACCCACATTCATGAAATTCGAATCGGGTCGTAACACGACGGCTTCCAATCCGCTCAATCGCATGAACGGCGGCACATCGGGAATCAAGCGTGGGCCGACTTTCTTGGCGAGTCCTGCGATATACTGGATATGATCGGGAGTGGTTCCGCAACATCCGCCTACGATATTGATAAATCCGCTCCTTAGAAAATCCTCGATCTGATGACCCATATGTTGCGGGGTCTCATCGTATTCACCGAATTGATTAGGAAGGCCTGCATTCGGATATGCACTTACAAAGAAAGGCGCCTTCTGAGAAAGCTCTTCAATATGGGGGCGCATTTCCTTTGCACCCAGCGCGCAGTTAAGTCCTATGCTAAGTAGTGGAATATGTGAGACAGAAATGAGAAACGCCTCTACGGTCTGACCGCTAAGTGTCCTTCCACTGGCATCGGTTATGGTGCCGGAAACCATGACCGGCAATCTGATGCCACGTTCTTCATAGACTGCTTCAATCGCAAACAATGCCGCTTTCGCATTCAGTGTGTCGAATATGGTTTCTACCAATAAGATATCACACCCGCCGTCAATCAAGCCACGGACCTGTTCGGAGTAAGCATCCACCAGTTCATCATAGGAGGTTGCACGGAATCCGGGATCGTTCACATCGGGAGAAAGTGAAGCCGTCCTGTTGGTAGGACCGATTGCACCCGCTATGAAACGCGGACCAGCACCCGGATTTTTCACTAAAAAACTATCAATTGCTCTTTTTGCACAACGGGAAGCCTCCACATTGATCTCATAAGCCAGATCTTCCATGGCATAATCCGCCAACGAGATCCGTTGTCCGTTGAACGTATTTGTTTCGATGATGTCTGCACCAGCTTCCAGATACTGAAGATGAATCGCTTCAATGATATCAGGCCGTGTAAGGCAAAGCAGATCGTTGTTGCCTTTCAATGATTTTTCAAAATCGGAAAAACGGCTGCCACGATAATCTTCCTCCTCGAGTTTGTAGCGCTGTATCATAGTGCCCATGGCACCATCGATCACCAGGATGCGTTTCAGTAATTCCTCATATACCGGTGAACCGGCGTATACTTCAGCAATAGCGTTATTCATAAGCGTTTCGGTCAGCAAACGATACCAAAAAGAAAATCCCTGCTGACAAGTCAGAAGGGATCGCGATTTGTGATTTGGACCGTTCCGACTTATCTGCCTTCCGATTCCGGAAGTACGAGTTGGCACCTTCTTTCCCGACTGGATGACCAGCCGTTACCGGGGTTGCCAAGGCTTCAAAGGGCGATTTCCCTCCACCTTTCTGGATAAGTTTTCTTAGATGATATCTTGCAAAGAACTGATGCAAAAATAACAATTAAAATAAATCCAAACCGCTTCACATAAGCCGATCCGCTCGTAAGAAACCAATCGGGTGGTTGGTACTTCCGGTGATCGACAAGTCAGCCAGAATCTCTCCAATCACGGGTACAAATTTGAAACCATGTCCACTGAATCCACATGCATAGGTCAGGCCTCCATCTTGATCGATGATGAAATCATCGTCCGGCGAATTTACATAATAGCATACGGCAGTTCTTTCCGGCTCGGAAAATACCCCTTCAAAGGTGCGAATCACGAAATCATTCAAAGCCTCCAATTCCGATGCTTTTACCGGTTCAGCCAAACTATCAGGGTCAGCTAACCCTCCGCGATGATGATACGCAACCTTGATCAATCCATTACCTGGTATGCCGTCAATGACCGGAAAACCATAGTAAGCCCCCGGTAAATCTTGCTCGGCAATCAACCAGCATGGAAAGTCGCCGAGCGTGAACCGGTTTTGATTCTTAACACCATACCATGCAAGCACCTGACGTGTGACCGTCAACTTGGAAGCCATTTTCGGCAAAAGTCGAGCCGACCAGGCACCGGCTGTAATGATCAACTTATCACAGGTGAATTCACCCGCATTGGTGGTAACATAAAATAATCCTTTATGGTTGTGCCAACCGGTCACCACCGTATCCATCATGAATCGGGCCCCATGCATAAGAGCAGTTCGAATCAATCCCTCCAAGGCGACATTAGTAAGGAGAAACCCGGCCTCTGGCTCGAACAATAATTCATAATGAGACGGGATTGTGATCAGGGATGTGGACGAATCGTTCCAATCCAACTTCTCCAAAGGTATTTCATACTTGGAAGCCGCACTTTTGACACCCTCAAGTATCTCAGAATTTGAAGGTCCTGCATAAAAAAGGCCGGTTTGAAAATAAATCTGTTCACTTGTTTCTTCCTCCAAGCCGGCCCAACCTCGGTATGCAGACTGCAACAACGGAATGTAATCCGGATGCTCGAAGTACGCTTTTCGAATGATCCGTGTTTCGCCGCCGTGTGAACCGCGATTATGCGGGACTGAAAACCGGTCAATACCAAGAACTGTTCGGCCTCTGCGGGCCAACTCCCGGCAAGCAGCCGCTCCCATGGAGCCGGCGCCGATGACAATATGATCGAAATGAAGTGACGGATTCATCGGTTTGATTCATGTATCAAAGATTCGGAATGAACCCTGTAAATCATTCAACGGATCCGTTTTATGGAGGGCTTGTAAAGCGTCTGTACGTCTTTCAAGGGGTTGGTTTTACGGATCATCGCCTGCTCTTCCTCGGGAAGTGAAATGATGTGCTTGCATTCTTCAGAGCAGCAGGCATTCATGATAGTCGCACACTCCTTGCACTGGATGAAAAGGACATGGCACGCCTGGTTGATACAATTGGTATGATCATCGGACGGCTCACCACACTGATGACAGTGACTTATCACGTCTTCGGTGATCCGTTCGCCCATACGGTCATCGAACACGAAATTCTTTCCGATGAATTGGGAATCCATGCCTTCCTCTTTGACCTGCTGCGCATAATAAATGATACCTCCGTTTAGCTGATTGACATCTTCGAACCCATGATGTCTGAAATAGGCGCTTGCCTTTTCACAGCGTACACCACCCGTACAATAAAGAAGTATTTTCTTGTCCTTTTTATCCTGAAGTATTCCCAGGACTTCATCCAACTCCTCACGGAATGTTACGGCTTTGGGCAAGATTGCTCCTCTGAAATGTCCCACTTCGCTTTCATAAACGTTGCGCATATCCACAACGACTGTTTCAGGAGATTTCATGGCCTCGTTCCATTCACTTGCTGAAAGATGGTTTCCGACATCGGTGACATCGAAAGAGCGGTCATCCAATCCGTCAGCAACAATCTTATGCCTGACCTTCACCTTCAACTTGATGAAAGAGAATTTATCGTCCTGTACAGCGATCTTCAAATCCATGGAGCGGAATGAATCGAATGCTTCCATCCAGCTGATGAATGATTCAAAAGCCGGCCGTGGCACAGATATCTGCGCATTGACTCCCTCTTTAGCAAGGTAAATCCTACCAAGAATCCCCATTCTTTCCCAGTCTTTGTACAACTTGTCGCGCAAAGCCTCCACGTCACCCAGAAGCACATACCGGTAGAATGACAGGGTAATCCTGTCAAACGGTTCCTGCTCTACACGACGGCGCAATGCGTCCTGATCCAATGTGTTGTACAACGGCATTTATACAAATTTACTGATAATCAGAAGGGAAGGCAAGTAAGAGTGAGGTGGCGGATAGGCCAGGCAATATCAGCGTCCTTGTTCTTTGCGACGCTTGACCCACATGAAGATACCAACAGCGCCGATGATATATGGCACAGACATCAAGTACAAAATACCTTTGTTCAAACCGGTTCCAACCTTTGATTTTTCCGACATCTTGTTGGTCTCCACATTTCGTCGGCACATGGCACATTGAGCATAAATATGATCAACCGATGCGAAGGAAAGACATAGAAACAACAAGAAGGTAAGGATACGCTTCATGATCAGAACTTATAGTAGGGTGAAATCATGAGATAGACGATAACACCGGTAACGGTGACGTACAACCAGATAGGATACGACCAACGTACGATTTTCCTGTGAGCGGATACCTGGTTGGTAAGTCCTCTGTAAACGGTGAAAAGCACCAGTGGAAATACGACCGCAGCCAGCACCACATGGGTCACCAGGATGAACATATAAACAGGCCGCAATGGATTTTCAGTAGGATATTTCGTTTCGACACCGAAAGAGTGGAACAGAACATATGATAACAGAAAAAGTGTGGAGAGTAAACAGGCTACCAGATTCAATCGCTTATGCGTCTCAACTTCTTTTTTTCGGATGTAATAAAAGGAAAGCACCAACAATACTGCAGTAGTGGCATTCAGGACTGCATTCAGCATGGGCAGTAACCTTGCCCAAGAGGGAATCGAGTCCGCCTTGGGTAACTGGGACAGAAGCACGACCACGCCAAAAACAGCCACGGAGGCGATCCAGATGAAGCGCTTATAAAAGGTCTCGCGTGACTTGAGGTTATCGACTATGGTCATATCGTAGGAACAATCGACAATGAAGAAGGTTACTTCTTATCTTTCTCAAAATACTCGTGCATAAGCACTTTGATCTCATCCATAAGGGTATCGACTTCGTATTTCTCAGTGCCGTCGTAAATACCACGGATCCTTTTTTCCTTATCAATCAGCAAGATATCCTGGGAATGAAAAAAATCATTCTCTTGAATCCGCTGTGCTGCAGGCAACAGGTAACCGGTGCGGGCAAGATCGTAGATGGAATCTTTAGGCCCTGTCAGGAACAGCCATTGATCGTTATCCGCTTTCAGCTTCTTGGCATAGGCGGCTAAAGCCTGCACGGTATCGTTATCCGGATCCACTGTGTAGGAAACGAGTCTTATATCATCGATGCCTTTGAACTTTTCCTGTATTCGACGCATGTTCTCATTCATCGGAGGACAAACGGATTGGCAGGAAGCAAAGAAGAAGTTGGCGACATAAATCCGCCCATCCAGATCTTTCTGTGAAACCGGGCGCCCCAACTGGTCGGTCAAATGAAAGTCAG
>JBJSZR010000135.1:0-2521 GCA_046090385.1 Bacteroidota bacterium | reverse complement strand
ATCTGATTGAAGTGCTTGAGGGGCAAAAGATTCACGAAATTTTCTCGAAGAAAGGTGAGGACTACTTCCGCTCGAAGGAGGTGGAACTGTTTGAAAAGATTTCATCCATGTCCGACGTAGTGATCTCCACCGGAGGTGGTTTTCCTTGTCATCATGGTCTAATGGGTAAGATGATTTCGGCAGGTCAATGCATATATCTTGATTATCCTTCGGAGGTTTTATCCGGTCGATTGATTTCGGATCCCGCTTCTCGTCCATTGCTTTCTGGAATGTCAAACGTGGACGAAATAACGCTTTTCCTTAATAGATTGCTTTCGGAAAGAGAGGGAATTTACTCCGAATCTCATTGGATTCTTAGGAACGACCCTGAGCCGGCAAATACCATACATCGGATACTTTTCAGCAAATAAAAATCAATCGAGGTAGGCAGTAAGTCCCTGCTCATCGCTTTCGACACTGACGTGTTCCTTGAGGGTGGTGGCTAACGAAAGTCCAGAGTAGTCTGCTGTCACCGGAAACCGTCTGTGATGACGGTCCACCAACACGACGGTTCTTATTTTTTTCACCTCCACAGTGAGGAAAGGACGCAACGCATAGAAAAGCGTCTTTCCTGAATTGAGCACATCGTCCACAAGTACCACACAAGACCCTGTCAGTGAATTCACATCAGCGGATAATTTGAAATCTCCTGCAACCTGGGCGTGTTTGTCGATTCGGATAGTCTCATGCCTGACAGACAAACCGGAAATCGATTTCAGCGCCTCGCAAAGTCCTTTTGCAACCGCATCACCTGATTCCAGGATGCCCACAATCACGATTTCTTTTTCGTCTGCGTGGTCTTCGAAAACTTGCCATGCGAGGCGATTGATACGCTGTCGGACTTGATGAGAGTTGAGGAGAACGGTTCGTGGCATGAATTGTTGGGTAAGTTATGGTCTTCCGCCATCCTGGTACCTGTCTGCAAACTGCTTGTCGTCCAGATTTGAAATGACAAGACCGCTTTGGGTACCGGCATGCGCGAATTTATTGTTTCCCAGGAAAATTCCTACTTCACTGATGCGCGTTGTTTTGGAGCTGAAAAACAACAAATCGCCTTCCCGCAATTCATCCCGGCGAACACTTCGTATCTGCTTGTAGATGTCTTTTACGTTGCCTTTTAGTTCTTTGCCATAGACATGTCGGTATATGTGGCTTACCACACCCGAGCAATCAATTATCGATTCCTCGTCCTGATTATGTGACTGACGGATTTCCATCCATTTGCCTATTTGCTCAAACAGTCTTGGGTTTGCGATATAATCAATCTGAAATCCCAGCAGATTGGAGTAGATGAAGCACCATTCCAGCTGTTGCTGCTCAGGATCGATGTATTCAATAGAGTAAGTGGTTGTCGGCTTCGGCTCAGGTTCGTTGGCTGAGACATTCAGTATGTTGCTTGCAACGGAAAGTAAGATCACCAACCATCCGATTGATTTACTGCGTTTGCCTTTTTTGCAACAACGTGATGTTTTCGACGTGCATTGTATGAGGGAACATATCGACCGGTTGAATTGCAGTGATCTGGAAATCATTGTCTAAAATTTGTAGGTCTCTTGCTTGTGTAGTTGGATTACAGCTAACGTAAACAATCCGATCAGGTTTCAGTTCAAGTAGTTTTTGAACCACATCCGGATGCATTCCTGATCTGGGTGGATCAGTGATAACTACGTCAGGGTGCCCGTATTTTGAAATAAAATCGGCATTCAATGTTTCTTTCAAGTCGCCTGACTCGAATGACACATTATCGATGCCATTCCTGATGGCGTTTTCTCTTGCATCTTTGATCGCATCATCGATATAGTCGATGCCAGCCACATGGCTGGCTGAACCGGCAATGAACATGGCGATGGTTCCAGTGCCCGTATAGAGGTCGTATATATTTTCACGACCGGTCAGTCCTGCCAATTGCCGTGTCGCCTTATAAAGCTCATAGGCTTGATCAGAATTTGTTTGGTAAAATGATTTAGCACTGACTTTGAAACGTAATCCTTCCATTTCTTCGAATATATGATCACGGCCGTAGCGCAGCTTGACCTCCTGATCGAAAATCGTATCGTTTCGCTTGTTGTTGATGATGTAAAGCAATGAGGTGATTTCAGGAAAGCGGTTGACAAGATGATCGAGCAGTAGTTCTCTTGATTCAACATGATCCTCCTTGAATACGACTATGACCATCGTTTCTCCGATTGATGATGAGCGAACAATCAAATTTCGTAACATGCCTTCCTGACTGATTGTATCGAAAAAAGAGATGCCGTTTCCAAGCGCGAAATCCCGTATTTCGTTTTTGACGGCATTGCTGATACCATCCTGCAGATGGCAATGTGTAATATCCAGAACCTTGTCGAATCGTCCAGGAATATGGAAACCTATCGCCGGATCATTGATGATCATGTCCTGAGCTATTTCCTCCTTAGTGAGCCACCTCTTGGATGCGCAGGTGAAGTCAAGCCGGTTCCTGTAACCGTAAGTTTTTGCAGAG
>JBJSZR010000134.1:0-2005 GCA_046090385.1 Bacteroidota bacterium | reverse complement strand
CCCCTCCAGCGATCTCGGCATCGTTCCTAAATGGATAGCTCTGGGATGTCCTGTTTCAAACCATGTTTCGATCAACCATAAAAAGAGGACGAATACGAAAGGCCAAACGATGGCTGTAAGTATTTCAGACCAAGAAATATGGCTTGAAACAGACGGTTTTTTTATTTCTGGAGGATTCACGATTTCACACAAAATACTGATCATGTTGGTAGAATGTATCAGTGAAGCCGCTGATACATTAACTTTGTTATCAGATGGGTGAAACAGAGTTTTTAGAAACTTCTATCGAATTCCTCAAAGGAGTAGGGCCCCAGCGTGCGATGCTTTTAAGGAATGAATTGGGCATTTCGAACTTCGGCGATCTCCTCTTCCATTTTCCATTCAGGTATGTCGACAGGACTCGATTTCATACCATCCGGGATGTAGATCCGGGATTGCCTTTCATACAGATAAAAGGACGACTGATACGGTTGGCAGTAAAAGGCGAAAAACGACGCAAGCATTTGGCAGGAGTTTTTCAAGATGAAACCGGCACAATTGAATTGAAATGGTTCCAGGGCTTGAAGTGGATCATGCAATCGCTCAAGCTGAATACCGATTATATACTCTTCGGTCGTCCCACTGAGTTCAACGGCACCATCAATGTTATTCACCCTGAACTGGAATCACTCGAATCAGCATCAAAGGAAACAGCAAGTGTCTTGCAGCCGGTTTATTCGACGACAGAAAAACTTAAACTCAAAGGACTCGACAGTAAAGGTTTTTTGAGACTTCAACGTCAGTTGCTTTCCCAGTTGCCGACTTCCATGACGGAGAATCTGCCATCGGAAGTTGTCAGTGAATATAAATTCATCCAACGCCGAAAAGCGTTGACGGACATTCATTTTCCACCCACTGCAACTGATCTGAAGCATGCAGAGGCAAGGATAAAGTTTGAGGAGTTTTTTTTCATTCAGTTACGACTTCTTCGATTGAAATTGATAAGGATTGAGAAAACGAGGGGTGTCCTGTTTGATAAGGTAGGCGATCAATTCAATGGTTTTTACAAGCACCACCTTCCTTTTCCTTTGACAGAAGCGCAGAAGCGCGTCATTCGCGAGATCAGAGTCGATTGCGGCTCAGGCAAACAGATGAATCGATTGTTACAAGGAGATGTAGGGTCTGGGAAGACCGTTGTGGCTCTTTTGTGCATGTTGATTGCAATCGATAACGGATTCCAGGCTTGTCTGATGGCTCCTACTGAAATCCTGGCTACGCAACACGCTGCATCAATAGGTGCAATGCTTGACGATACCGGTGTGCAATGTGCACTGCTGACAGGATCTACTAAAACAGCTGAAAGGAAACGGATTCATGCCGGTATAGCCGACGGTTCAATCAAGATTCTTTTGGGAACGCATGCCTTGATCGAAGATGAAGTCAAATTCGGAAATCTTGGTTTTGTCGTGATCGATGAACAGCACCGTTTCGGTGTGCAGCAGCGTGCAAGGTTGTGGGAGAAAAATGTAAGGACGCCACACGTGCTTGTAATGACCGCTACTCCTATACCTCGTACATTGGCCATGACACTGTATGGCGATCTGGATGTTTCGATAATCGACGAGCTGCCACCGGGACGAAAACCAGTTACCACCGTACACCGCTTCGAATCAAATCGATTGCAGGTTTTCGGATTCATGAAAAAAGAAATCGAAAAGGGTCGGCAGGTTTATGTAGTATATCCACTTATTGAAGAGTCCGAAAAGTCGGATCTCAATAATCTCATGCAAGGATACGAGGCTGTTTGCAGGGAGTTTCCGTTGCCTTCCTATCGGGTGAGTATCGTACATGGCAAGATGAAACCTGCTGACAAGGATTTCGAGATGCAACGTTTCCTTAAAGGCGAAACACAGATAATGGTGGCCACCACCGTAATTGAAGTCGGTGTGAATGTGCCGAACGCATCGGTCATGGTCATTGAAAATGCGGATCGTTTCGGACTTTCACAACTTCATCAGTTACGTGG
>JBJSZR010000133.1:0-2932 GCA_046090385.1 Bacteroidota bacterium | reverse complement strand
CGTCAAGTCGGATACCCTCATCGAGAATACAATTCCGCATCGCGTCGCTTTCAACATCGAAGTAGTAACGGTTAATGAGCGGGGATTTCGCGATTCTTTCTTCTTCCGGAAGCGATTCGATGAACTCCTTCTTGATGGCTTTGAAAGCTTCACCGCGCTGATGCTTATTCGGGTTCTTGGAACGTGCAACGGCATAAGCCTTATC
This sequence comes from Bacteroidota bacterium, assembly GCA_046090385.1. Classification (GTDB taxonomy): domain Bacteria; phylum Bacteroidota; class Bacteroidia; order AKYH767-A; family 2013-40CM-41-45; genus Pollutiaquabacter. The sequence goes on along the minus strand of JBJSZR010000133.1, from coordinate 2,727 downwards.
ATAAGTCGCTTTGAACAGCTGTTCGCGGAGTGCTTCGTCGTTGTTCTCGTGACTGTATTCACGCTTCGGTTTGTTTCCGCACATTTCCCGAAGCTCCAACTGAGCCTGACACTGGCGTTTGATAGCGTCATGAGCGACACGGATTGCCTCGAGCATTTCTTCTTCGCTCACTTCGTTCATTTCGCCTTCCACCATCACGATACTGTCCATCGACCCTGCAACGATCAGATCGATATCGTTACGTTCGAGATCTGCAGTGAACGGATTGATTACGAATTGTCCGTCGATACGGGCTACACGCACTTCAGAAATGGGGCCATTGAAGGGAATATCGGAAATAGTGATAGCTGCTGATGCTGCGAGACCTGCCAAGGCATCAGGCTGGATGGTCTTGTCACCGGAGATGAGAGTGACCATCACTTGGGTATCGGCATGGTAATCGTCCGGGAACATAGGGCGGAGAGCCCTGTCAACCAAACGGCTGATTAGTATTTCATATTCAGACATCCGACTCTCGCGCTTGAGGAAGCCTCCAGGGAAACGACCTACTGCGGAGAACTTCTCCTGGTAATCGACTGTCAGTGGAAGAAAGTCAACCCCTTCTTTTGCCTCTTTGCTTGACACTACTGTTGCCATCAACATGGCGTCACCCATTCTTACTACGACTGATCCGTCGGCTTGCTTGGCCAATCGGCCTGTTTCGATGCTGACCATACGGCCATCGCCGAGGTCGAATTGTTTAATGATTGCTTTGTTTGACATGATTAATTGGACCGCTTAATAACAAAAAAGGCTAACCACCCGGGTTGCCTTTCTTGCTATGATTTATAGTTTGATTACTTTCTGATGTTCAGGCTACTGATTATCGCGCGATAACGCTCGATGTTCGTCTTTTGGAGGTAATCCAAAAGGCTACGACGTTTACCTACCAGCGTGATCAAAGACCGCTGCGTGGAATAGTCTTTTTTGTAGGTACGCAGGTGATCGGTCATGTGCTCGATACGTTGCGTGAAAAGCGCGATTTGGCCTTCTGCAGAACCGGTATTGGTTTCAGAACCTCCGTGCTTTTTAAAAATCTCCTTTTTTGTGGCAGAATTCAGCTTCATTTGGTAATAGGGTAATGGCTTTGAAATGAGGTGCAAAGATACCTCTTTACTCCGGCTTTACAACCCTTTTTTATTTAATTTTTAAAGAATGCCAACAATTGCGCTATGCGACTTTTTAATTCCCTACGATCCACTATAAAATCCAAAAAACCGTGATCCAGCACGAATTCGGCGGTTTGGAATCCTTTAGGAAGGTCTTTACCGATGGTTTCTTTGACAACTCTCGGACCGGCAAATCCGATCAGTGCCTTTGGTTCAGCAAAATTGAGGTCGCCCAGCATGGCATATGAGGCTGTAACGCCTCCTGTGGTTGGATCGGTCAATAGCGAAAGATAGGGTAGGCCTGCTTCTGAAAGTAGGGTGAGTTTGGCGGAGGTTTTTGCCATTTGCATCAAGGAAAATGCGGCCTCCATCATTCGTGCTCCACCCGATTTGGAAATGATCATGAACGGCAATCGGTGCTCAAGGCAATAGTCGATTGCCCGAGCGATTTTTTCACCTACCACCGATCCCATAGAACCGCCGATGAATCCGAAATCCATGCAGGCAACTACCAAATCGTATCCGTCCACCTTTCCGTGAGCGGTTCGAATGGCATCCTTCATGCCGGATTTCCTCATGGTCTCAGAGATCCGATCCGTGTATTTTTTAGTGTCAACGAATCCAAGCGGGTCGACCGATATCAGATCGGCATCCAGCTCTAGTACGGATCCCTCGTCAAAAAGAATCGAAAAGTATTCGGCAGACCCTATTCGGTCATGGTACCCGCATTCATCACATACATAGTTGCGCTTCTGATGATCGTCTGTCGTGGCGATCTTTTTGCAGGTGGGACATTTGTACCAAAGGCCTTCCGGAGTTTCTTTTTTCTCCTGAGTCGAGGTGGTAATGCCTTCTTTTGAACGTTTGAACCAGACCATTGGTGTATCGTGGATATCGGTTTATCAGGCGATGGTTATGGAGTTGTCAAGATAAACATCCTGAATGCGGTTGAGTAATTCGATTCCGTCTTTGAGAGGCTTCTGGAAGGCCTTTCTTCCGGATATCAGACCTTGACCACCAGCCCGCTTGTTGATCACTGCGGTAGTAACAGCTTCAGCCATGTCGGTAGCACCTTTCGATTCACCACCAGAATTGATAAGACCGGCACGTCCCATATAGCAATTGGCTACTTGATATCTGCAGAGGTCGATCGGGTGGTCGGTTGTAAGTTCCGAATATACTTTCGGGTGGGTTTTTCCGAAGTTGATAGCCGTATAACCTCCATTATTGGTAGGAAGCTTTTGTTTGATGATATCGGTTTGGATGGTCACGCCGAGATGATTCGCTTGTCCGGTAAGGTCGGCAGCAGTGTGATAATCAGTACCATCTTTCTTGAAGCCCGTATTACGGAGGTAGCACCAAAGAACGGTGGCCATACCCAATTCATGCGCGAATTCGAACGCATCACTCACTTCCTGAATTTGTCTGGTGGACTCTTCTGAACCGAAGTAAATCGTAGCGCCCACAGCCCGGGCCCCCATATTCCATGCGTCCTTGATGGAGCCGAACATGACCTGGTCGTATCGATTAGGGTAGGAAAGGAATTCGTTATGGTTGATTTTTACTATGAATGGGATCT
>JBJSZR010000132.1:0-2526 GCA_046090385.1 Bacteroidota bacterium | reverse complement strand
TTTTCCATGCGGCAGCCTACAAGCATGTGCCGGTCATGGAGAACAACCCATCAGAAGCGATATTGACGAACGTACATGGCACAAAAATCGTTGCTGATCTGGCCACTGAATTCGGCGTAGAGAAATTCATTCTCATCTCAACCGACAAAGCGGTAAACCCTACAAACATCATGGGAGCTACCAAGCGCATCGCTGAAATATACTGCCAATCGCTCGGACTCCATTCAACTACCCGATTCATCACGACGCGCTTCGGAAACGTGCTTGATTCCAACGGAAGTGTGATTCCCAGATTCCGCAAACAGATTGAAGATGGCGGTCCGGTTACGGTCACTCATCCGGAAATCACCAGATACTTCATGACCATCCCTGAAGCTTGTCAACTGGTTTTGGAAGCGGGTTCAATCGGCAATGGCGGAGAAATCTATCTTTTCGATATGGGCAAAAGTGTTAGGATTCTCGAACTCGCTCAAAAGATGATACGACTTGCAGGAATGAAGGAAGAACAGGATATCCGCATCATCTTCACCGGGCTTCGACCAGGAGAAAAGATATTCGAAGAATTGCTTGCCGACAAAGAAACATCGTTGCCTACTCATCATGAAAAAATCATGATTGCCAAGGTGAGGCCGTATGAGTTTTCTGAAATTTCAAAAGACATATCTGAGCTCATCGAGTTATTCAAGTCGCAGGAAAATGATGTGATTGTGAAAAAGATGAAGTCAATTGTCCCCGAATACTTATCGGCCAACTCTGAATTTCAACGCCTCGACCGATAAGCATCCCCAACTGAAAGTTCACTGTCTCGCAACCGCTGATGAGTGACTAAATACCATTAAAAATATCCATCAACATGCTTGGCCTTCGACTCCCTACCGATCCCTATTGGGTGAATATCGTGGAAAGAAATATCGATGAGATCCTGACTGACCATGCTTATTGCGAGCAGAAAGCCGCAACGAATGCAATCAATCTGGTGATTCAATTTCCCGAGTATCCGGACCTTGTAAGCGCCATGATAGATCTTGCCAGAGAAGAGCTGGCACATTTCGACATGGTACATGAGCGAATAAAAGAACGAGGTGGCGTGTTAGGAAGAGAACGTCGGGATGATTATGTCTGGGAACTTAACAGATTCATCCGTAAAGGTCACGAACGTCACATCCTACTGGTCGACCGATTACTGTTTGCAGCGTTGGTGGAGGCAAGAAGTTGCGAGCGCTTCAAAGTGCTTTCCGAAAACATAAACGATGAACAATTAAAGGATTTCTATCGGGAACTCATGATCAGTGAAGCGAATCACTATACCTTGTTCATCGGCTTCGCCAGGAAATACGCACAGGGAATCGATGTGGATAAAAGATGGCAGGAATTCCTGGATTTTGAAGCAGAGGTGATCAGGAATTACGGAAAAAAGGAAACGATTCACGGATGATGTAAGAATCGTCGATTCCTCGCATCATATTCTCATTTGTTACCGATTCCCAGTCGTGGACTGAAACGTACATACGCTTTCAATCCTTCGAACTGTTCGGTGGTGATCATCCCTTTTCTCAGTAATTTTTCTGAAACAGCCTTGAAACGCTCAGCCATAAATGGCTTCATGGCACCATGCTCGTCGAAATGGATCCTATATGCCCGTGGCAAGGGAAGTATGGTTGCAAGGAAAAGACTTTCGTTCAGTTCCAAATCCGATGGGCGTTTATCGAAGTAATAGCGACTCGCCTCACCTACCCCGTAAATGCCCGGACCAAGTTCAATGATATTCAAATAAACCTCAAGCATCCTTTCCTTGGTCACCAACCTTTCGGATTCTATCATCCATACGATCAAAGCCTCCTCAAGCTTTCTGGCAAGCGTCTTTTTCCTGGTAAGAAAAACATTCTTTACCAACTGCATGCTTATGGTACTTCCTCCGCGAATGAACCTCCCTGCCTTATAATTTTCAATGATCGACTCACGGAAAGCATCTTCATTGAAACCTTCATGGCTGAAGAAATGACTGTCCTCCGAACCCATCACTGAGCTGATGAAAACAGGAGCAATCGAAGACAATGGGGTGAAGTAGGGATTGCCCGGACCGACAAGAAACGAACGCACCGGTTTCCCGTCCATATATACTTCATGGACGAAATCATCGTTCAACTTCAATAATCCGGATGTCCCGAAATCAGTCACCTGAAAATCATAAGCAGGCATAGTGCATTTGAAATACGAATTCTCAGTTCTGGACGTATCCATTTCAAAATACAAACTGAAGCAGATTTCACCATCGGCCTTGACAGTACGGATACCTCCAAAAAGTCCAGCCGGTAAGGATGAAAAGAAATCATTCGCCGACAACCGTTCCATATCAACAGCGAGATTGATTTTCCTGGTAACGTCTTGTTCGACTTTAAGAAAAGGGTGTAATATGATCTTACCGATCTTCAAAACAGACGAAGAATCCAGTTCAATAACCCCCTTCGAAAACCGTAAATCCACCTCTGCTTTCAGACCATCGAACCTGATGGAATCAGTCGCTAT
>JBJSZR010000131.1:0-28480 GCA_046090385.1 Bacteroidota bacterium | reverse complement strand
CTTCGACCTGTCGGCAATGATGAATTCCGTAGAACCGCCGCCGATGTCCATGATCAAAACACGGCCCAGATGTTCAGGCAATGTCTGGCGAACGCCGTCGAGTATGAATGAAGCCTCCTGCACACCGTCAATTGCACGGATATTGATGCCAGTAAGCTTTTTTACATGCCTGATGAAATCGACTCCATTTGATGTGGAGCGGATACCTGAAGTGGCCAATGCAATCACATCATCAGGAGAGTAGGCATCTATCAGTTGAGAAAAATGACCAAGCACATTCAAACCTCTCTCAAATGCGGCAGGTGCTATTATACCATCCTTCAGACCTCCTTTACCGAGTTTGACTGTTTTACGGATGACCTTAATTTTTTTCCAATTACCATCAGGTGTTTTATCGATCACCAAAAGATGAAAAGTATTTGTCCCAAGGTCGATGATTGCAGCCCGGGGAACTACATGCTTACGGCTCAGGCCTTGTAGCGGACCCATTTCAAAAGCTCTTTGTAGGTCACTTTTTTTCCGTACAACAAGATTCCCGTCCGGTAGATCTTTGCTGCCATCCAGGTTGTGAAGATGAAACCGCCGACCAGCAGTAACATGGATGCTGCCACCTGTTCCCATGGAACACCGAAAGGCACTCGAACCATCATGACGATGGGAGAAGTGAAGGGAATCATGGAAAACCAAAAAGCGATGTCGCCTTGCGGATTGTTCATCACGTTTACCGCTGCTATATAGGAAAGAATCAGAGGTATGGTTACAGGCAACATGAATTGCTGCACATCTGTTTCCGTATCGACTGCCGAACCAATGGCTGCGAACAAAGCACTGTACAGAAGATAGCCGCCAAGAAAATAGAAGACGAACATGGCGACCATCAATGGAAAATTAATGCTGGAGATGGCCTGGGTGATTTCAGCAATGGCACTTGATTCCAATTGACGGACTGGAACAGCACCGGGCTGGTCAGGTTGTATTATGGTCCCTACCGACGGGTCTGTGTCGCCGATTACGGCTTGGGTGATTCCTGTATAGATGAAAAACGAAAGAACAATCCATAAAAGGAATTGAGTAAGGCCTACAAGCGCAACGCCGATGATTTTTCCCATCATCAATTCGAATGGACGGACAGAAGAGATTATTACCTCTACAATCCTGCTTGTTTTTTCCTCCAACACCCCGCGCATCACCATGGTACCGTAAACGAAAATGAAAAGGTAAATCAGAAGGCCACCAACAAATCCGAGCACTGAAGCAATCGGGGTATTCGTCTCTTTGTCTTCCATATCGCGCGTATTGATGGACACGTCGGTTTTTATGGATGCAAGTTTCTTCGGATCGATTCCTGCTTCTTTATACTTGTGATCGTTGATCTCCTTCTCCAAAACCCCGCTGATCTTCTCCAAAACCTCTAATCCCGGCTTAGACTCTGAATACAACACACAACCCTTTTCCAAAGCATCAAGTGTTGCTGTCTGCGGTATCACCAGGACACCGAAGTAGCCCCTTTCGGATGCTGAATTTCGGAGACTGTCAACTGACTGGTCAGAGTAAACGAACTGAAGCCGTTCGTTGCTTTTGAAGAGATTTCCAAAAGCATGTGTCTGATCAACCACTGCGATGGTCTTGACATCGCTATCGGCTTTGTTCAGATATAGCATGAAACCGAAAACACCACCCATAAGCAAAGGACCCAAGATGGTCATGACCAGGAATGATTTTTTCCTGACTCGAGAGAGATATTCCCGTTGAATGACGATTCCGACCTTACTCATGATACGATTTCAGTATTAGCTGTTACTTCAGATACTTTTTTGATGAAAATATCGCTGATTCCTGGAATCAATTCATTGAATGAAATGACCTGGCAGACTGGCAACAGCAGGGAAAGGAATTTGTTGGTATCCACTTCCTGACGTAAAACGACTACGGCTGTATTCAATCCGTCGACTTCATGTATCGAAACGACCTCTCCAGCTGATGATACTGCCTGATTGAACGTTCCTTGATCGCCTGTAAAATCGAGTATATAGGAGTGAGAACGGTATTCACTTCTGATATCCTTTACCGATCCGTTCAGAATCACTTTGGCACGATTTATCAAAGCGATGTGGCTACATAGCTCCTCGACACTTTCCATACGATGGGTAGAAAGGACAATTGCAACACCTTGATTCTTCAAACCGATCAGTTCATTTTTTATGAGTTCGGCGTTGATGGGATCGAAACCCGTAAAAGGCTCGTCGAGGATGATGAATGAAGGGTCATGAAGGACCGTAGTGATGAATTGCACCTTTTGAGCCATACCCTTTGAAAGCTCCTCCACTTTCTTATCCCACCACGATTGGATTTCGAATTTTTCGAACCAGTATTTCAATCGCTGTAAAGCATCATGTCTGGACAAACCCTTCAATCGAGCCAGATACAAAGCTTGCTCACCTACCTGCATCTTTTTGTACAAGCCTCGTTCCTCCGGCAAATAACCCATGTCAAGCATGTGCGTATCAGCCAGCGGATGACCATTGAAAAAGACCTCACCGCTGTCAGGAGCTGTGATCCTGGTAAGAATTCGGATAAGAGATGTCTTACCTGCGCCGTTGGGTCCCAGTAAACCGAAAACACTGCCTTGAGGTATGCTGAAAGAAACCCTGTCCAAGGCTAGATGGTTCGAATAACGTTTCGAAACCTGTCTGATGTCGATGATATCCATGTTATTTCGCTCAAAAATAATAAACCCCGGAATCGGATTCCGGGGTCAGGTCGTTTTTTTAGAAAATCAGGATTGGAACATCTCCTTGATTTTCTCATAGAATCCTTTTTCGTTTTTACCGGGATTAGGGCGGAAGTTGGGAGACTCACGTAACTTCTCCAAAATCTTTTTCTCATCAGCGCTCAAATGCTGTGGTGTCCACACATGCACTTCAATCAACATATCGCCACGTCCGTAAGTATTTATTCCAGGAAGACCTTTGCCTTTGAGGCGTAGCACCTTGCCTCCTTGAGTGCCTGCATCGATCTTTACTTTGGCTTTACCTTCCAGAGTCGGTATTTCAACAGAAGTACCTAGCGCTGCATCGACAAAATTGATGTACAGGTCATGGATAAGGTGCTGGCCATCGCGTTTTAAATGCTCATGAGAAGCTTCTTCTATAACGATCAGCAGGTCGCCTGGAACTCCTCCACGTTCGGCATGATTTCCCTTACCACTGACGGTCAGTTGCATGCCTTCACCAACTCCTGCAGGAATATTGATGGAAATGACTTCTTCACCACGCTCTAATCCTGAACCCGTGCACTTTTTGCACTTGTTGGCAATGATCTGGCCCTCGCCACTGCACATCGGGCAGGTGGAAGATGTCCTCATCTGACCGATGAACGTATTGGTTACACGGTGTACCTGTCCACTGCCATTGCAGGTGGAGCATGCCTGGAAAGAGCCACCATCCTGGGCACCTGAACCTTTACAACCAGCACAGGGAACAAACTTGTTGACTTTGATTTTTTTCTCGACACCATTTGCTATTTCCTCGAGTGTGAGACGGACTTTTATACGCAGGTTGGAGCCCCGATTCACCCGACGTCCTCTTCCACCTGCTCCTCCGAAAAAGCTCTCAAATGGAGATCCTTCGCCGAAAACATCCCCGAAATGAGAGAAGATATCCTCCATAGACATACCTCCGCCCGAGTGTCCACCACCTCCCATACCCTGATGCCCGAATTGATCATAGCGTTTACGCTTTTCCCCATCACTTAGAACTTCGTAGGCTTCGGCCGCTTCCTTGAATTTATCTTCTGCTTCCTTATCGCCCGGATTGCGATCGGGGTGATACTTCATCGCCAGCTGGCGATAGGCTTTTTTCAATTCCGCCTCGTCCGCATTACGTGGGACTCCTAATATTTCGTAAAAATCTCTTTTGGCCATGTTTATTCGACTTGTTCGGATCAGATTCCGACAACGACTTTTGAGAAACGAAGCACACGGTCGTGAAGGTAATATCCCTTGGTGACCTCCTCGATTACCATGTTTTTTTGACTGTCGGAAGGTGCAGGTATCTGGGCAATAGCTTCATGGAAGTTCGTATCAAAAGGCTTACCTACTGCATCGATCGCCTTTACTCCACGCGCCTCCAAAATGCTGTAGATCTTCTGATAAATCAGCTGGACACCATCAGCCAGTGGACTCTTTTGCTCAGTGATCGATTTGATGGCACGATCGAAGTCGTCCACAACAGGCAGAATGGCCAACAAGAGATCCTGGTTAGCCATACGGATGGAATCCTTTCGGTCACGTTCCATGCGCTTTTTATAATTATCAAACTCAGCGAATAGCCGTAGATATCTGTCGTTTGCTTCAGTGAGTTGCACTTCCAAAGAGGCAACAGGTTCGGCTTCAGCAGTAGTGGCATCCGTCAACTCGGCCTCGAAAATTCCGGGGTCGTTGCTTTTAACTTCGTCATTATTTTTTTCCTCGTTCATATCGGATATCGGTTCTTGTTTTTTCTCGTTCTCTTTTTCAGAGCCGTATTCTTCGTTTTTTTGAGAATCAGTTCCTTCTTCAATCATACTGGTGGTGCCTGGCGATTTTATGCTTTGGGCGTTCAAGTATATTGCCAAAGGCAATATTCGGGTCAAATTGTCAGTATTGGTGAATAAAAAAACGGAAGGCTCACCTTCCGTTTCGTGCAAAATTAGTTGAAATCGGGATTACTTCGCCACCAACTTATCAAGGGCTGCCTCCAATGCCGGACCACGAAGATTGCGGTCCACGATGACGCCGTTGGCATCAATCAGCCAATTGGTTGGAATTGCCTGTACTTGATAGTCGCGACCGGCTTCCGAATACCAGAATTTTAGATCCGAAACATGGGTAGACCACTCCAACCCGTCTTGTTTGATGGCGTTTACCCAAGGATCTTTGGCTTTATCAAGGGATACGCCATATACTGTGAAACCACCTTTGGCGTTTTTGAATTTCATGTCCTTGTATTTCTTGTATGCCCGCACAACGTTTGGGTTCTCGGCGCGACAAGGGCCACACCATGATGCCCAGAAGTCGATAAGTACGACCTTGCCACGGAGCGATGAGAGAGGAATGACTTTACCGTTGGGATCAGCCAATTTGATTTCAGGAGCGATTTGACCCACTTCCGTTCCGGTAGGAAGTGCCTGGGCCTGTGTAAAGAGTGGGCCCATAAGAATAGCAACAGCGATTAGGAGCTTTTTCATTTGTTAGATTTTTTAGAAGCATTACAGGGTGCAAAATCCCTGCCATACTTCTCAAAGATAGGATTTTATGGCGAAATAAGGCCTGATATCATGTTGATAAACCGGATGATCAGACCCTTTTGATCTGTGCGCCGATTGCATTCAGACGTTCATCTATACGCTGGTATCCACGATCGATCTGCTCGATGTTGTGGATGACCGATTTGCCCTTAGCTGACATGGCGGCGATAAGCAAAGCAACACCTGCACGGATATCGGGTGAAGTCATATGGATGGCGCGAAGCGGGAATCTGCGGTTGAGTCCTATGACTGTTGCGCGATGAGGATCACAGAGAATGATTTGAGCACCCATATCGATTAGTTTATCGACAAAGAACAATCTGCTTTCGAACATTTTCTGGTGAACAAGAACTGTTCCACCGGCTTGTGTAGCGGTTACCAGGACGACACTAAGTAGATCCGGAGTGAACCCCGGCCATATCTGATCCGATACGGTAAGGATGGATCCATCGATGAAGGTATCGATCTCGTAGTGTTCCTGACGAGGCACATAAATATCATCGCCTCTGAGCTCCAATTGTATTCCGAGGCGGCGGAACATTTCTGGAATGATTCCAAGATTCTCGTAGCTGACATCCTTGATTGTCAACTCCGATCTGGTCATGGCAGCGAGCCCTATGAAGGAACCAATCTCGATCATATCCGGGAGCATCTTATGCTCGGCTCCTTTGAGAGAAGTCACCCCCTCAATAACCAACATATTGGAACCGATACCTGATATCTTGGACCCCATCCTGTTGAGCATCCTGCAGAGTTGCTGTACATAGGGTTCGCAAGCGGCATTATAAATGGTGGTCGTTCCCTCGGCAAGCACGGCAGCCATTACGATATTGGCCGTACCGGTAACGGAAGCTTCATCGAGAAGCATGTACTTTCCGATCAACTTGTTTGCCTTCACCGTGTAGAAACTGTCGTTTTCGGAATAAGTGAATTCAGCTCCAAGGTTTTGGAATCCCAGGAAGTGAGTATCCAGACGGCGACGGCCTATCTTGTCGCCACCCGGCTTGGGAATTTTGGCATAACCGAATCGGGCGAGTAAGGGCCCGACGATCATGATGGAGCCTCTGAGTGCCGCCGCCTGCTTTTTGAATTCAGGAGTCTCCAGGTAATCAAGATTCACTTCTTTGGCTTCAAAGGTGAATTCACCCTTCAGTACGCCTGTCTGCTCGACACGGACACCCAAGTGCTGCAATAATTCGATCAGTTTGTTCACATCCCTGATGTCAGGGATATTGCGGATCACGACCTTTTCTGGTGTGAGCAGCGTGGCACAAAGGATCTGCAATGCTTCATTTTTCGCCCCTTGCGGAACGATCTCTCCCTGCAACTCAGTACCGCCGATTACTTCAAAACTATTCCCCATGTTATCATATTTATGAGGGCATCTTACCCACTACGAAATAAAACAGACGACCGCCTCGGTCGTCTGAAAAGGATAAAAGTTGTCAACAGAAAACGCTGGAATGCCGCGATCACATCACTTTTTACGCTTGTTTTTGTTGCGCTTGTTCTTAATGACCTTGGTACTGTTCTCCCGCATCTTCTCTTTACTGAGAGCCAACATTTCGTTGGTGTGGTTCAACCTTGCGGTTTCCGCCAGTCGTAGCTTGCCATCGGATAGCTCTTCCAGATGAGTGAGTATCGTTGAGTCATCCACGGTGTCTTTATTCCAAGTCAGGTAGGACATCTTCATATAGTTCGCCATATAGCGGGCGTACTGTTCCTTGGATGGTCCTTCTTCCATATCAGAGACCTTGCGAATCATGTCCTCCAGTGTCTTACCATAATACTTGTATTGGATGTCACTACGGGGATATGCAACGCGGGCAGGCTTCATTTTTCCAGACTCGCGGGTGGGTATGGGGTAAGGGGAATCGACATCCAATTTGTAGTCGGAAATAAGAAAAAGATGATCCCACAGCTTATGTTTGTAATCGACCGTGTCACGGAGTTGAGGATTCAGGTAGGCCATGACGTTGACGATGGTCTGTGCGAATTTGGACCGCTTTTCGCGATCCTCCATTGCAAGGGCCTGCTGGATCATTTTCTGGACATTGCGTCCGTACTCGGAGATGATCAAATGATCGCGTTGCGTGTTGTACTCAACACTTTCTACTGACGGCTTCAGCCGATTTACTTTTGACATGATTAAATCTTGGGGCGGGTGAAGCAGTAACGCCTTGAAATGACGCAGAATGCACCCGTGATATGCTTACAAATATAGCAAGTGGGTTGTCAACCTACAACAATCTGCAACTTGGCGAATTTGAGCAGCAAGTGCTTATTCCCTACTCCTGGAAAGAAGACAGTTGCTTTGAGGTCCGGAGCCTTCCCTTCCACCAGCAACACTTTACCCTTTCCGAAGCGCTCATGCAACACTTCCATACCCGACTGGATTCCTGAAACATCGTCTGTTTTGAAATTCTTCACTTCGGATGAATCGACTTTTTTCAAGCGGGAAGGAGGGTTAAAGGAGGGCTTTGAAGCCACCGTTGAAGCGGGCCGTTTACCGGCACCGATCTTATTACCGAATGTCTTTACGGGGCGCCCGCCCCATCGGTCATCCATATCTTCAAAAGGAAGTGGAGATTTTCCATGGCGGGGTGCGCTTTCTTCCAAAAATTGCGGATCGATTTCTTCCAGGAAACGACTTGGCTCACAACTTGTGAGATTGCCCCAGCGATATCGGGAGTTGGCGTAAGATATGGTCAACTTCTTTTCCGCACGTGTAATAGCCACGTAGAAAAGTCTCCTCTCCTCCTCGAGGTCTTCGCGCGAATCAAGCGACATCTGAGATGGAAAAAGATTCTCTTCCAATCCGACTACGTGTACAGCAGGGAACTCAAGCCCTTTGGCAGCATGTATCGTCATGAGAGAAACAACGTCGTCGTCCTTTTCCTCTTCATCATCGGCATCGGTGAGCAAAGCGATATCCTGCATATACAGATCGAGCGAGCGCAAACGATCGGTTTCCTGCGACACGTCTTCGTCGCCTCTGGGCGTGATGCTCCTTCCTGTTTCGGTGAATTCACGAATACCGTTCAGGAGTTCTTGTACGTTCTCATATCGGCTGAGGCCCTCAGGAGTTTTATCCTCATACAGTTCACGGAGTAATCCCGTGGAGGATGCGACCTGACTGGCAAGTTCCCATGCGTCCACTGTACGGAGTTTGACCTGAAAGCTGCGAATCATGGTTTGGAAATCATGAAGCCTGGTCAAGGTCCCGCTGTTGAAAGATGCCGGATTGATCGGATCTTCGAGCAAGGTCCAAATGGATACCTCTTTTTCAGCAGCCGACACCACCAGCTTGTCGATGGTTGTTTTTCCTATTCCCCTGGCAGGCACATTGATGATACGCTTGAGCGCCTCCTCATCATGCGGGTTGATGATCAGTCTGAAATATGCGAGTATGTCCTTGATCTCTTTGCGCTTGTAAAATGAAAGTCCTCCGTAAATGCGGTAGGGGATATTCATTTTACGGAGAGCTTCTTCCATTGAACGCGACTGCGCATTGGTCCGGTAAAGTATTGCGAAATCCTTGTTTCGCCACTGACGATTGACTTTGGTTTCAAAAATCGAATTAGCGACCATGACACCCTCTTCGTTATCACTCAAAGCCCTCAACAGTTGGATTCGATCTCCACTATCGTTGTCAGTCCACACGATTTTGGGCAATTGCTGCTTGTTATTCGATATCACACTGTTGGCGGCATTGACAATCATCTTCGTGGAACGGTAATTCTGTTCCAACTTGAACACTTTCAGATCTGGATAATCACGCTCGAATGAAAGTATGTTTTGGATATTGGCTCCACGGAAGGCATAGATAGACTGTGCATCATCACCCACTACACAGATGTTCTCGTAAACGGCAGCAAGCTTTTTGAGAACCATGTACTGTGCATAGTTGGTATCTTGAAACTCATCGACCAGTATGTACTTGAACTTATGCTGGTATTTATGGAGCACCTCGGGAAAACGGGACAAGAGTACATGCATGTTGAATAGCAGGTCATCGAAATCCATGCCCGAAGCTTTGAAACAGCGCTTCGCATACAATTCATACAGCAGTCCGATCTTGGGGCGACCTGATGAAACATCGTCGCTGACGAAACTCACATTCTGCTGGTACTCCTGCCACGAGTAGAGATTGTTTTTTGCAGAAGAGATCCGGTTCAAAACCAGATCCGGTTTGTAGATCTTATCGTCGAGTCCTTGTTCACGCAACAAGTCTTTCATGAGACTTTTTGCGTCATCTGTATCGTAAATAGTGAAGTTGGAGGGATAGCCCAGCTTTTCGGCCTCTATCCTCAGGATCTTTGCGAATACAGCATGGAAAGTACCCATCCACAAGTTACGGGCCTCGGCACCGACGGTGGATTCGATGCGTGAACGCATTTCTTTGGCTGCCTTGTTCGTAAATGTAAGAGATAGGATATGAAAAGGATCGGCACCTGAACGGATGAGATGTGCGATGCGGTAAGTAAGAACGCGTGTCTTACCTGACCCTGCTCCTGCGATGATCATCACCGGTCCTTCGGTTTGAGTCACTGCTGCCCTCTGGGGCTCATTCAACTGTTCGAGGTAAGAAAATTCCATATCCGGGAGTCGATCGTAATTCATGCAAAAATACCCATTAGGGCTCCTCAAAAACCCTCTTTCGCGTTTCTTTTGAACCATTACTCAGATGGCTGCCCTAAGAGCGATTCTGGGTAAAATTCGGAATACATCCTTGCATAATCCGTTGAAAAAGGGCATCTTTGCACTCCTTTTTAAAACAGCATGCGGAGAATGCTGATCTGCCTGGGTCGGTAGAAAAGGAAAAAAGAACCATTAAAAACAATTCAAATGCCAGTAAAAATCCGTTTAAGCCGACATGGTAAGAAGCATCAGGCTTACTACCACATCGTTGTCGCGGATAGTCGTGCTCCGAGGAATGGTAAGTTCATCGAGGTAATCGGTGACTACAATCCCAACACGAATCCAGCGACAATCAATCTCAACCACCAGCGTGCGCTCACCTGGTTAGGAAATGGAGCCCAGCCGACCGATACTTGTCGTGCTATCCTTTCTTACAAGGGCGTACTCTTCCACAACCACCTTTTGAAAGGTGTAAAGAAGGGTGCAATCACAGCTGACCAGGCTGATGCCAAATTCCAACAGTGGCTTCAGGAGAAAAACCTGAAAGTGGATGACAAAAAGAAGCGCTTGTCAACTGTAGCAGAAAAGACTGCTCAGAGCCGACTTGCTGATGAGCAGAAAAAGCGCGAAGCCAAACTTGAGCAGATCAAGGCCAAATACACGCCACCTGCTGAGGAAGCTCCTGCTGAAGGTAGTGAGTCTGCAGGTGAAGCACCGGCGGAAGCCTGATAATTACCTTCTGATCCATTACAAGCCGCGCTTACTGCGCGGCTTTTTTCATATATTGACACTGTGCAAGCACTTCATACCCGACAGCTGGTCCCGGCAGGCTTCATAGTCAAGCCACACGGCTTTAAAGGCGAGGTCATTGTTGCGTCAGAAATCTTCAATCCAGAGGATTTTCCTGAACCGGAATTCATCTTGATAGAAATGGATGGTTTACCGGTACCTTTCAAGGTGATTGAAAGCAGGATCCACTCCGGTCAACTGGTTTTCAAACTTGTAGATATTAACTCCGAAGAGGAAGCTCGCAAGCTGAACGGTTTGAAACTTTCACTTTTCGAGGAGGATGCCGGCGAAGATGATGAAGAAGTGTCTTATGAAGACTTATCGGGATTTACTGTTGTGGACAGGAAAGAAGGAACTGTAGGCATCATAGAAAAGGTGGATGAGTACCCGATGCAACTGCTGGCCATGTGTCATTATAATGGGCAAGAAGTCCTGATTCCTTTGAATGAAACCATCGTTATCGAAATAGATAAGGATTCTAAAACAGTCACGACAGAACTTCCCGAGGGGTTGCTGGATATCTACAAGGATGAATAGTTAATTCCTCAATTCTGTATCTTGACTTACGAGAATAATTGTCATGAGCGAAAACACGTTCAGATTCCGTCAATTCACTGTTCACCAGGAAAAGTGTGCTATGAAAGTGGGCACTGATGCGGTATTGCTTGGCTCATGGGTGAAGCCGGGCCCTTCGATGAGAGTACTTGATATCGGGACAGGAACAGGAATCATAGCGCTGATGATCGCTCAGAAATCCATTGCTGACATCGATGCAATCGACATTGATGAAGGAGCTTATGCCCAGGCAAAAGAGAACTTCAGGATTTCGCCATGGTTTGAACGACTCGATATCCGTCAAATTTCCCTTCAGGAATATGCGGAAGTGTGTGATAACAAGTATGACCTTATCATCAGTAACCCTCCCTATTTTCACCACGCGTCCAAACCGCAGGAAGAAGCTCGCACTACAGCCAGACACTCAGATGCTTTATCCTTTTCAGACCTGATCAAAGGCGTCAAAAACCTGTTGTCGGTTGAGGGTAAATTCTGTGTCATTCTTCCGTTCAAGGAGGGTATGGAATTCATGGATCTTGCGCAAAGTAGCGGACTGTTTTGTCACAGGCTTGCGCGAGTAAAAACTGTTGCGGACAAGCCCGAAAAGCGATTACTGATGGAGTTCAACCGTCACTTCGGGCTTCTAACAGAGGAGGAAATCGTCATCCAGGAGGATGACCACCAATTCAGCAGGCAGTACGTAGAGCTCACCAAGGAATACTACATCCAGCTTAAGCCAACTCCTCCACTTGCTCCGTGAAATCGACACCATGCGACTTGAGTTCAGCCAATATCGGCTTACAGATTCCTTCGCTTAACGGCAATGCGACGCCTTTTTCATGGATGTTTCCGTTGAGAATGTTCCGTGCCGCAATACCTATCGGCAGGCCGACTGTTTTAGCCATAGCAGTGCGAGACTGATCCTCACCTTTTACAATCAAGGACGATGTACGAACCATTTTTTTTGAACCGATTGAATAGTGAAACCGGTGCTGCATGACAACCAAATCCTTGTCATCAGACTTCAGTAACCAACGGGGCTCCAACAATTTTTGCAAGGCCTGTGCAGGTGTGACCTTTTCAGCACCGATTGGCAGATCAGAAAAAATACCTGTCCATTCGACGAGTTGCATTGCTGGTTCTGATTCTGAAAAACCGCAACAACGAGCCACAGCCTGACGCAAGGTTTCACCAGAGGCGCGTTCGGGGAGGAGAGCTGCCACAAGATCCGCATAGCTCATGGAGGAACTGTTTTCAAGCGAATAGGAATCGTCTGTCAAACCAAGCTGTACGAATACGTGCCATGCTCTGCAATACCCTTGTTTGCGGAGGGTGCCGCGAAGCAGGGTCGGTATATTCTCAATATCATACAGCTTCCTGTACATGAGCGAATCACGATTGGCATAACCATCAAAGGTTCCGGCACCAGGTACACTCACAGGTCTTGACTGTAGAAACAAACGCTGATAAGGAAGATAACGTTGTTTGCCACCTTCCATGAAACAGGCGGTGCCCTGGCCTGCAAGAATTACGTTACGCGGATTCCAAGAGAATTTATAACCCCAAGGGTTATCGTCCGATTCAGGGGCGACAAGACCTCCTGTGTAGGAGTAGAAAGCGTCCAGTCTTCCGCCTTGAGCTGTGATTTCGCGAAAAATCTCCATTGCACTCATATGGTCAATGCCTGGATCCAAACCACACTCGTTGAGCAAAAGAACTCCTTTATTGCGTGCTTCCTGATCAAGCGCTCTCATCTCAGGAGCGATGTAGGAGGCGGTTACAAGACTTTTACCTGATTCGACACACTGGCGAGCTACCTCCACGTGCATGTTTGCGGGCAGTAGAGAAATGACCAAGTCTGCATTACTGACTTCAATCGAGCACTGAGAAGAATCTGAACTGTTGAAACGAATTGCGCGCGAATTCGGATGATCACCCACTTTCGAACGAACCAATTCTTCAGATATATCACCAACCGTGATCAACCATTCCTCCGATTGGGATCTTGAAAGGAGGTAATCAATAAGAACCGTAGAGGAGCGGCCGGCGCCTATGAGCAGGATTTTCTTCATCGGCACGAAGGTACAGCACATTAGCAAATGAATGATAAATTGTAATTTAGGAGTACCAAAAATCAAATTGAAAAAAAACATGAAACACTTAGTCGCTTTATTTGCGTTGTTCACAGGCTATGTAATTATTGGCTTTGCCCAGACGAACAATGCCATTCTATTCACAGAAAACGGCGAAACCTTTCAGGTTATACTCAACGGCATTCTTCAAAATGCAAAACCTGAAACGAATGTCAGGATGACCCAGCTGGCTGCGCCGAGCTACAAATGCAGGATATTGTTTTCCGATACGAAATTGGGTTATATCGATTTCAACATGTTCTTCAATGAGATGGGGGAAGAGGTCACATGGAACATCAAACAGAATAAAAAAGGTGAATACGTAACTCGCTGGATCAGTGCGGTTCCGTTGGCCCAGGCTCCGCCACCAACACCTGCACAAACTGTTGTGGTCTATTCCGCAACTCCTGCAGTCACAACAACTACAACAACCGTTCAGCAAACCCAAACATCCACATCAACAGGCAATGGAGTGGGAAACGACAACGTGAATATCAATATGGGGTTCAATGTAGGTGGCGAAGGTGGATCCATCAGTATAAATGCAAGTGGAACAGGTATGGGAATGGATGTGGATACCTATGAATCGTCAGGCTCCATGACCACCACTACTACTACCACCACACATTCGACCTCCAATAATCCTGCACCCTCACGACCCTCTCAAGTAATATATGTAACAGGATACAACGGACCGATCGGATGTCCGGTGCCTATGACTCAAGGCGAATTCAACTCGTTCAAGGAGAGCATCCGTTCTAAAGATTTTGAAGATACCAAACTGAAAATCTCCAAGCAGGTGATCCAGAGCAATTGCCTAACATCGCAGCAGGTGAAAGAAACCATGGAGTTGTTCGACTTCGAATCAACCCGTCTGGAATTGGCGAAATTTGCATACGGTCATACATATGATATCGGCAATTACTATAAAGTGAATGATGCTTTTGAATTTGAAAGTTCTGTAGATGACCTGAGCCGGGCAATCGGTAATTGAGTCGAGGTTTTTCATAAAAAAAAGGGATGTCCAGAATGGCATCCCTTTTTTTGTGCTCGGAATAACCGCGTCAGTTAGCGGTTTTACGGAACAGGTAGCGGGTGAGGTAGATTCCACCACTTTGTTTTTCAGAAGGACTTTGAACGCCCGTAGTGACTTGAAAAAGCTCCCAGCCGTCGCGGGTATATTCGTTGATCTTATCCACGATGAGCTTGTCATTGTTGGAGATGTTACCGAAGTTGATACCGACCATACTGTAAAAGTTGAGAAGGTCTTTCTCAACCGTTGTACCATTTTCATCCGTTGTGACGATACGTGAGCGTCCAAGTCCACCAGGAACAATCGATTCCACTGTCGAGAACTGCTTGTAACGAAATTCTGCAGCTACTGTCGATGAACGGAAAGACAAGAGTGAAAAAACAGAACCGGCGATGAGAAGACCGGCAAACAGATAAGCGAATTCTTTTTTCATGATCAGAGGTTTTGTGATTTGTTGTAAATTACAAGACAAAGTTAGTGCCATTCAATTGAATCAAAAACTGACCAAATGAAAAAGAAACCACTCCTATCAGCCGCTCTTTTATTTTCCCTGCTCTTTAACATCGAGCTCAAAGCACAGGAGATGGGGCTGGTATTCGAATCGGTGGATGTACGGATGAAAGAAGTGAAGTCTGGTGGGATCACCGGTCATCATAGGCTATACCCCGGAAAGACGAGCGACTGGTACATCTTGTATGATACCGATACATTGAGGATAAAAGCTCAGTACAAGTTAACGGCAAACAACAGCGGAAGAAGTCAGACGAAGGATTCGTCCGTTAAACTGAATATCAATTACACGGTGGTTTACAAAGGCCGCCAGCAAGAGCGAAAGGTGGAGAAGATGTTTTTTTTGGATGACGAACGAAAAATAGACGGAGAGGAGACCTTTAACATCACTTTGAGCAAATACTCCAATTCCGTCATACGACTGGGCTACAGTGGCAGACTTACTGATTGATTTTCACTTCAATAATTTGTTTTTCAGTTGATTAAGGTTGGTTTCGAGAGGTGAAATCATTAGGCTGTCTTCGGGTTTTTCTGTAATTTCGCTGACATGACGGCTCGTACGGCGCTACTGGCTGGCGGGGTCTTTTCGGCCCTGTCTGTGATTTTAGGGGCATTCGGGGCTCATGCACTGAAAGACCGTATTCAGCCTGAGCAGTTGCAATCATTTGAAACAGGCGTACGGTATCAGTTTTACCACGGTTTGGCACTTATCCTAACAGGCATCATTGCCAGTCGCTCGCCGGAATCCACGTGGAAATGGCCGATGTACCTTTTTTTTGCAGGAACGATCCTTTTTTCACTCTCCATTTACTTGTTATCTACCCGTGAAATACTTGGAATCGAATCTTGGAAATCCATTCTTGGGCCAATCACGCCGATTGGAGGACTTTGTCTTATTATCGGCTGGTGCCTGTTCTGTTTCTCAGCATTAAAATCAACTGAAACCCTTAACTGAAATGTCCATCAACATCATGAAGCGCCTTTCGATTTTCTGCCTGGTGATACTGTTTGCAGCCTCTTGTAAAAAACCGCCTATGGCCCGAACTGCAAACACGCGTTCACTTGGCAAAGGCGATCCTACAGCCCGACCATACTCCAGTACTCCTGCTGGATCATTACCCGGATCACAGACCGGTACTGAATCGAACGGGCCCGCTTACCGATTCATTATCTCGTTTTTCTCTGTCGCCAGTGGTCCTGACCGTGAGAGCATGATCGCGTTTGAGAAATGGTCAGATGGTTTTGCCGGTGAGCGTAAGCTCACTCTAAAGGCTGAAAAAATCTCATGGGGTCGTGAAGGAGAAATGGATTACTGCTATTCCTTGGAAGGATGGACTCCCGATGATCAGACAGCGTTCGTGAATGCAGCCAAAGAGCAACTAAAATCTGCCAAACAAGTAAACACGTTTGAAAACGAGCCTTGTCGCCATCAAAAAAGACCCTGATAAGCGTTTCACATCACTTCTGCTTTCCATATCGAACCATAAACTGACCAAATCATGAACGAATTCGGCATTAAATCCAAAGATGCGTCGATTGCTGACCTTGGAATCCGAAATGTAGCTGATGCATACTGGAATCTTACTCCGGCCGAACTGGTCGAAGAAACCATAGTATGTGGTGAGGGAATGCTCACGGATACCGGAGCACTTGCTGTAGATACTGGAAAATTCACCGGCCGCTCTCCCAAGGACAAGTTCATCGTTTGTGATGAACGCACTGAGGATTCAGTTTGGTGGGGAGACATCAACATCAAATTTTCTCCAGATAAATTCGAACATCTGTACAAAAGGATTACTTCTTACTTACAGGGAAAAACCGTTTACGTAAGAGATGCATATGCGTGTGCGGATCCCACCTACCGATTGAATGTCCGCGTGGTCACGGAATCGCCTTGGCAAAGCCTTTTTGTCAACAACCTGTTCCTCCGCCCTACCCATGAGGAAATCCTGTCAACCGCAAAAGCCGACTGGAATATCATTTGCGTTCCCGGATTCGAAGCTGATCCTGCGACTGACGGCACACGTCAAAGCAACTTCGCAGTGGTCAACTTCACCAAGCAGATGATACTGATCGGAGGTACTGGTTATACAGGTGAAATCAAAAAAGGGATATTTTCAGTTCTTAACTACGTATTGCCTCACGATAAAGGTGTCCTTTCTATGCACTGTTCAGCGAACATCGGAAAGGGCGGCGACACTGCGGTTTTCTTTGGACTGTCAGGTACCGGAAAAACGACCTTATCGGCCGATCCGAATCGTGGTTTGATCGGTGACGATGAGCACGGCTGGGCTGAAAATTCGGTATTCAATTTCGAAGGAGGTTGTTACGCCAAATGTGTGAACCTCACCAAAGAAAAAGAGCCACAGATTTTTGATGCAATCCGTTTCGGAGCCATCGTAGAAAATACGGAGTTCGTGCCAGGTACCACGACAGTCGATTATGATAATATTTCCAAGACAGAAAACACGCGTGCGGCCTATCCAATTCACCATATCGACAATGCTGTAGAACCATCGGTCGCAGGGATCCCAAAGAATATTTTCTTCCTGACGTGTGATGCCTTCGGGGTATTGCCTCCCATATCCAAATTGGATGCCGGTCAGGCCATGTACCACTTCATTTCAGGTTACACTGCCAAAGTCGCAGGAACCGAAGTCGGAATCACTGAACCGACCACTACTTTCTCTGCATGTTTCGGTAAAGCATTTCTCCCACTCCACCCTACACGCTACGCCGAATTGCTTGGCGCGAAATTAAAAAAGCACAAAGTGAATGTTTGGCTTGTTAACACAGGCTGGTCAGGTGGAAGCTATGGTGTCGGATCGAGAATAAAGCTATCCTATACCAGAGCATTGATCACCGCTGTACTCAACGGCGAACTTGACAATGTCCAATATGACACCTTGCCGGTATTCGGACTTGCTATGCCGGTTTCTTGTCCGGGTGTACCTGCTGAGATACTGAACCCGCGTAACACATGGTCAGACAAAAACGACTATGACCACAAAGCCGCTTCACTTGCTGCATCCTTCGTGAAGAATTTTACGCAGTATGCTGATTTCGCCAATGATGAAATCATGAATGCTGCTCCAAAATTGGCAGTGAATGCCTGACGATTCAAATTGAACCTTTAGGGTGTGCAGGTGCACACCTTTTTTTTGCTCTCTTCAGAAAAAATGTCCGATTACTTTTACATAGACCGACTTGACAGCGATATGGTGACAATACCGGCTGATGAAGCACGACACCTAGTAAAGGTGCTTCGCAAAAAAGCGGGCGATACGGTACTCTTAACCGATGGCAAAGGTGTTCGTTTCCATGGTATATTGGAGAGTACTGAATATGACTACTGTACTTTGCGGATTGTAAAAAGTGAAAAGGATTTCGGCAAGCGACCATACGGGTTGCACATCGCAATAGCGCCAACCAAGAACCTCGATCGAATAGAATGGTTCGTAGAGAAATCGACTGAAATCGGAATTGATACCATTACCCCCCTGATTTGCACTCGTTCCGAAAGGCGCGAACTGCGCATAGACCGCTTACAAAAGATCGCAATCGCTGCCATGAAACAGTCCCGGCAGACTTTTCTTCCCGAAATTCTTCATCCAATATATTTCAATGAAATTCTGAAGGTAGATGAGGGGCAACGATTCATCTGCCACCTAGAAGAAAGCAATCCACTGCAACTGGTCCATACGGTTAAAAAAGGCGGGAGGGTTCTGATTCTTGTCGGTCCGGAAGGAGATTTCACTGAGGATGAGTTAATCAGAGCCACAGAAAGTGGCTTCAGATGTGTTGCCCTTGGCCATCATCGATTACGCACGGAAACAGCCGGATTGACCGCATGTAGCATCATTTCAATGTGCAATATTTAACTTTGAGATACAAACGCATGAAACCGGCTGGAATACTTATTATCACTTTCTTACTTCTTTCCACTATCAGTAAAGGAGTTGATCCTTCATTCCAAATCGCCGTGCTCAAGTACCACGGTGGCGGTGATTGGTATGCCAACCTGGAGACATCGTTACCGAACCTGATTCGTTTCTCGAATGAGCAGTTAAAAACGAATATCAACGCTGAACAGGCAGTCGTTGAAGTCGGAAGTCCGGAAATTTTCAACTTCCCTTTTGTACACATGACCGGTCACGGAAATTGGGTTTTGAGTCCGGCAGAAGCTGACAATCTCAGGAAGTACCTGGTGTCCGGAGGATTCCTTCATATCGACGACAACTACGGGCTTGATCCTTTCGTCAGGCCTCAGTTGAAAAAAGTGTTTCCAGAATTGGAATTAGTAGAGTTACCCTTTTCACACCCGATTTATCATCAGAAATTCGACTTCCCGAACGGCCTCCCCAAGATCCACGAGCATGATGAAAAAGCGCCTCAGGGATTCGGGCTCATTTACAAAGGCCGACTGGTATGTTTTTATACTTACGAATGCGACTTGGGTGATGGCTGGGAAGACCAGGAGGTCCACAGAGACTCGCAGGAAGCCCGATCGAAATCCCTAAAAATGGGTGCAAATCTTCTGCAATACGTATTTGACAGGCAATGATCACTGCCCTTGTCGGGGTCGTCATTTTTCGCTTTCTTGCCGACCGTTTTGGAACATGGCACACACAGAATTCAAAATACACCATGAGTGGGAGCAATTGAAAAACTGTTACCAACGTCTTGAGTGGATGGCAGAAAGCAGGGGCTTGTCAGTTGATGAGCTTTTGGAATCAGGCTACCCCTGGAAGAAAGAAGCCCACCCGCTTTCATTCAGGGAGCAAGAAGTCATGGCGCGTCTTCGAGCTTTGGTATTCAAAGCTTATTCAAAATAAAAATCCCGGACTTAAGCCCGGGATTTTTCATTTGATGCATGTAGCATCACTTGACCACAGACTGGAAGGCAGGGTCGTTATACCATTTGATGAATTCCCGATCGGCAGCGGCCTTTGCCTTCATATTAGCCTCTTTGGAGATAGATGCCGTGAGATGCTTGATGACTCCGTTTGCATCGCCTTTACGGGCGCTGATAATCGCCTTGAGATACTCTCCCATGGCGGTAGACCCCTCTTTTGAAGAGGAGATTACGGACATAGCACCATCCTTGTCGCCGGAAAGGAGTTTGGCAAGAGCCTCGTTGAAAGAACCTGCACCTGATAAGTTGGATACTGCAGTTGAGTAATTACCACTGCGGATATCCAAGATCGCCATGTTGGTTTTCACTTCGGGTCCTGCACCTGTTGCTGAGGCATAACTGGTGGCAGCAGCCTTGCGGTCATCCTTACGGCTTTGGCATGCGCCGATGTTGTTTTTAATGATCGGATTGTTGGCTGAAAGCTGGTCTGCTTTTGAAAATGCAGCCATAGCTCCATCAATATCACCATTGCCAAAAAGAACGGTTCCGAGGTTATTGGAACAGCGCCAATCCTGAGGATAAATCCTTTCCGCTGCACGATAAATCGAGAGCTTGTCAGAAGCATTTTCAGCCAATGAACCGGCGCGAACGATTTCTTCAAGGCTGAGAGAATCAGGGCTGGTCTTGGCCGTAGCCAGGATCTGCTCATCCGAACGTCCAACTTTGTCAGCATTGATGGTGACAGTGGAGCGACGAAGTTTTGGAAGAACGCCTTCAGCGATTTCGTCGTAAACCTTACCCATGTTACGGATTTCCATTTCACGAGCTTCAGGATCAGAGTTGGAAGCGACTACTCGAAGGATCATATCTCGCTGTGGCGTGGAGGAGTTTTGCATGAGGGTTTTGAATCCCGCCCAATCTTCATTGGTGGTGCTCATGGAGAAAAATGAACTGTCAGGAGAGATCTTGATCTTGCTTTTTTTGAGCATGTCAGAGAACCACTTGATGGAAGCCTTACCACGGTTGGTAGCGAGATCGGCATTTACGCGCTCTGTACCATCAGGTGATGCATTACCCATTATACTTACACCTTTGATGACGTAAGGGGCGAGACTCAGTGTCTTGTAGGCACTGTCAATGCGAGCGAATTCACCCTTATTATTGAAACCACAAGCAGCATTCTTGAAGTTCTGGTTCACAGTAGCGGTATTTATCAGGTAGTACATGACCCCATCAAAGTTGGCAGGAATGATACGCTGATAATTGTCTTTGCCGGTGATGGTCTTTTCATCGTGCTGCACCAATCTGGGTGTGATTATCGTGCCATCAGCTATTTTGACCGAGCCAAGTTCCTTTGTTTTCTTGCCCTTCATTCCAGTGACTTTGACCACCACATCTCCAGCCCTCATGTCGTCGGTATAGGCGATCCTGTCGGAATAAGTGAATGACCCACCTGCCTTGTAATTGATTTTGGTGCCGTTGGTGACAGATTTTTCGCCAACAGTGGTTACAGACTTGAAGTTGTGTTCAGCAGATGACGACTTGATCATCGGAGTAGCAGTAGCATCCACCTTCTTTGCAAAATATTTTGGAGGATAGGTGCCCTTGATAGAGATGGCCACAGAGTCACCGTGAAGTTCAAGCGGATTGGGAACCACCTCATGCTTCACCGTGGGGAAATTCTTCGACATCTTGCCTAGTCCATTGCATCCTGCGATGGAGATGACTACAAGGCCGATAAGTACAACTTTAAGTTTGGAATTCATGTCTCAGTTTGATTAAAACTATATGGTTGAAGAAACTTTTTCAGGGGGCAATATTAGTGGATTTTACGTTTATTTCTCCGAAAGGAAATCAAATTTTTGATGCTTTTTTCCGCTCATTCTCGTCCAGGATGATCTTTCGCATGCGGATGGCTTTAGGCGTTATTTCAAGGTATTCATCTTTCTCGATGTATTCCATGGCCTCTTCGAGTGAGAAGTTGATTTTCGGAGTGATTCTGACGTTGTCATCACTGCCGGATGCTCGCATATTGGTAAGTTTCTTGGCCCTCGTGATATTGACGATCATATCACCGGGACGTATGTTTTCACCGATAACCTGGCCGGCGTACACTTCATCACCCGGATCGATGAAGAAACGACCGCGATCCTGAAGGTTGTCGATGGAGTAGGCCGTGGATTTTCCCTTATCCATGGAAATAAGCACTCCGTTAATTCGTGCAGGAATATCACCTTTCCATGGTTCGTACCCTTTGAATCGGTGAGCGATGATCGCCTCGCCTTGGGTTGCGGTAAGCAGATTGTTTCTGAGTCCTATGACTCCTCTTGCAGGTATGTTGAATTCAAGATGAATGATATCGCCCTTTGGCTCCATCACCAACAATTCGCCTTTACGTTGGGTGACCTGATCGATGACAGCACCTGTGAAATTCTCAGGCACGTTCACCGTCAGCGCTTCGATGGGTTCGTGCTTTACGCCATCTACTTCGCGGATAATCACCTGAGGTTGACCCACCTGTAATTCATAGCCCTCTCTGCGCATGGTTTCAATGAGGATGGAGAGGTGAAGTACGCCCCTACCATAAACGATGTGGGTGTCGGGAGATTCCGTTTCCTGCACACGGAGTGCGAGGTTTTTCTCGGTTTCCTTCACCAACCTGTCCCTCACATGTCTTGAGGTAACGAACTTACCCTCACGTCCGAAGAACGGAGAATTGTTAATTGTGAACAGCATGCTCATGGTCGGCTCGTCAACCGCAATTGTCGGCAATGCCTCCGGATTCTCGAAGTCGGCAATTGTATCACCGATGTCGAAACTCTCCAGACCAACAACAGCACAAATATCTCCGGCATCCACTGCTTCTTTACGGCTTCGACCCAACCCCTCAAAACTATGGATCTCTTTTATCCTGGATTTCATGACGGCACCATTCCGTTTGACCAATGAAATAGGAGCTCCTTCCTTCAATGATCCACGGAATATTCGACCGATGGCAATCCTCCCGACATAACTTGAGTAATCGAGGGAGGTGATAAGCATCTGAGGAGTACCCTCGTGCTTGGGAGACGGGGGAATATGAGAAATGATGGAGTCCAGCAAAGAGGTGATATCACTGGTGGGCTTCTTATGGTCGGTACTCATCCATCCTTGCTTAGATGAACCGTAAAGTGTCGGAAAGTTGAGCTGCTCTTCATTAGCGTCAAGGTTGAAGAAGAGCTCGAATACCTGGTCGTGCACCTCATCCGGGCGACAATTTTCCTTATCGACCTTGTTGATGACCACAATCGGTTTCAGACCACGCTCGAGAGCCTTTTGTGTTACAAAACGTGTTTGTGGCATGGGACCTTCGAAAGCATCCACAAGGAGCAGTACACCATCAGCCATAGACAAAACCCGCTCCACCTCTCCCCCGAAATCAGCGTGACCCGGAGTGTCTATAATATTGATTTTGACGTCTTTATATCTGATTGAGACGTTTTTAGCAACAATCGTGATTCCACGCTCGCGCTCCAGGTCATTGTTATCAAGGATCAATTCACCGAATTCCTGGTTGTCCCTGAATAATTTTGCCTGGTGTAACATCTTGTCAACCAAGGTGGTCTTGCCATGGTCGACGTGCGCGATGATGGCTATATTGCGAATTTCCATGCTTTTTTAAATCGGGCGCAAAGGTACGCTTATATACTCACGTGGAACAGAAAGAGCAATACTTAAGTGATAACTTCATCCTGCGACTGAATTGCCCTTAAACGCTTCAAAAAGAGGGTTTGCAGAGAAAACCATTTTGGTAGTTTCCCGTAGGAGGACTACCTTTGCCACCCTTCAAAAATCAGTAGAAATGGAAAATTTCCTTTATGTAGTACCTGCCCTCGGCGTCGTAGGACTCTTGTACATGGTCATCAAAGCCAATTGGGTAACCAAGCAGGATGCAGGTGATTCAAAAATGCAAGGCATTGCCACTGCGATTGCAGAAGGCGCAATGGCCTTCCTCAAAGCCGAATACAGGATCCTTGCCATTTACATGGTAATAGCGAGTATAGCTCTTGGAATCCTGTCGCAAGTCGTCACAAGTTCTCATTATCTGATTGTCGCAGCCTTCATTACAGGATGCGTTTTCAGCGCACTTGCAGGCTTCATAGGCATGCGTATAGCTACCAAAGCGAATGTACGCACCACACAAGCAGCACGTACCTCACTTGCAAAAGCTTTGAATGTTTCCTTCTCAGGTGGTCTGGTGATGGGTCTGGGTGTTGCCGGTTTGGCAGTGCTTGGATTAAGCATGCTTTTCATCGCATTCTATCATGGTTTCATGGGTGGAGTTTGGACCAACAATGAGGACATGACGCAAGTACTCGAAGTGCTTGCAGGCTTTTCAGTTGGTGCTGAATCGATCGCCCTTTTTGCTCGCGTAGGTGGCGGCATCTACACAAAGGCAGCTGATGTCGGTGCTGACCTTGTCGGTAAGGTAGAGGCTGGGATTCCTGAAGACGACCCTCGTAATCCTGCAACGATCGCGGACAACGTAGGCGATGTAGCCGGCATGGGTGCCGATCTGTTCGGGTCCTATGTCGCAACTGTGCTTGCATCCATGGTACTTGGCAATTACATCATACGAGATATGGGAGGCAATCTTATGGGCGACGGTTTTGGCGGTATCGGGCCAATCCTGCTTCCACTAGCCATTGCAGGTGTGGGAATACTGGCCTCCATCATCGGATCATGGTTCGTGCGTGTAGGAACTAATGCAACTGCGAATACCGACACCGTACAAAGCGCCCTAAACAAAGGGAACTGGTTCTCCATCCTGCTGGCGCTATTGGCCTCTTATTTCTTGATTTCCATGATGCTCCCTAAGGAGATCACCATGCAAGTATTCAATAGCGGGGAGTTTTCAGAAATGAACACCACCTCCATGAACGTCTTCTGGGCCGTTGTCATCGGTATGTTCGTTGGCGGAGCCATCTCCTACATCACTGAATTCTATACAGGGCTCGGCAAGCGTCCCGTACTGTCAATCGTTCAGAAATCAGCTACTGGTGCTGCTACGAATATCATTGCAGGACTTGGCACGGGTATGTTATCCACTGCTCTTCCTGTCATCCTGTTCGCCGGAGCTATATGGGGTGCGTATGCTTTAGCAGGCTTTTACGGAGTAGGCATTGCCGCATCTGCCATGATGGCGACCACCGCCATGCAATTGGCAATCGATGCATTCGGTCCGATTGCGGATAATGCCGGAGGTGTAGCAGAAATGAGTGAACTTCCTTCCGAAGTGCGTGAGAAAACCGATGTACTCGATTCGGTAGGTAATACAACAGCAGCGATCGGCAAAGGCTTTGCGATTGCCTCTGCAGCATTGACAGCTTTGGCGCTGTTCGCAGCTTATGTGACCTTTACCGGAATTCAGGGCATCAATATTTTCGATGCAAAAGTGTTAGCTGCCTTGTTCATTGGAGGCATGATTCCAGTCGTATTCTCTGCACTGGCCATGAATTCTGTCGGTAAAGCGGCCATGGACATGGTCAATGAAGTCCGACGTCAATTCCGTGAAATCCCTGGAATCCTCGAAGGAACTGGCAAACCTGATTACGGTCGTTGCGTGCAGATTTCCACCAAAGCTGCGCTTCGTGAAATGATGATGCCGGGCATCATCACCATCGTGACGCCGATCATAGTTGGTGTGTTCATGGGTGCAGAGGCTTTGGGTGCTTATATGGCAGGTGTGACTGTAAGTGGTGTGCTTTGGGCTATTTTCCAAAACAACGCCGGAGGCGCTTGGGACAATGCCAAAAAGTCTTTTGAAAAAGGCGTGGAAATAAATGGTCAGGTTTATTATAAAAAGTCCGAACCCCATAAAGCTGCAGTCGTTGGTGATACCGTAGGCGATCCGTTCAAAGACACATCAGGCCCGTCAATGAATATTCTCATCAAATTGACATCACTCGTGGGACTTACCATCGCTCCCCTGATCTCCATGAACGGCGATTCAGAATGCTGTCAGATGCGCAAAGAGTGCGACATGGACAAGGTAGAATGTGCTTCCATGATGTCTGCTTGTCACGGCTCCATGAGCATGAATTGCGAAATGGATGAATCAGGCGATTGCATCGTTGATTCAACGATGTGCGCACAATGGATGGCAGAGGGCAAATGCGACACTTCCCAGTGCAAGTCTTTAGGAAACGGCAAATGCCGTGTCAATCACGAAGCCGCCATGAAAGCCATGGGTCACAAAGAGTGTACCCGTGAAATGAAGATGAATAAAGACTGTTGTAAAAAAGACTGAATGACTACAAGTCAATCGAAGCCTCGGGAAACCGGGGCTTTTTCTTTTATTTGTAAAAACCTTTGACAATGATGCCTTTAAGTGGTCTTAAATCAAGGCTGTGCCTTTTTATCCTTTTATTTTCATCAAGTCTTTTCGAAGCAAACGCTCAGATCATTCCCGTGATAACCGATGATTTTGAAACGTACCCAGGCTATCAGGTATGCCCCGGCTACACCACGGATATACAGGTTTATCCGGTCCATGGCACAAACAGCTCGAAAGGTCTGAGGGCGTTCATGAATTCATTCGATTCAAAAGACTCACTACTGACCTCATGGCTGAAACCGTTGCCATTCGCAATCTTCGGATTCGACTTCCGCATCATGGAGGCCTCAGCCTTGTACCCTTTCATTCCCGCCACAATCAATGCGGGCGACCACTTCACAATTCTCTTTACGACTGATGGGCAGCAATGGATCACTTTAGAGGACATCAATTCGACTAATTTCACTCCAGCCACTGCCTTCACACACCTTGACATTCCTGTTCCCGCTTGTGACTCTGCACGATTCAAATTCCTTGTCACCAGAACCAACAACCCGATTGACTATTTCGTAGACATAGACAATTTCGACTTGAGTAATTATCTGGTCGGAATCAACCAACCGGATGGGTTGGAAACAGCGAGGGCTTATCCGACTGTTTTCGATGATCAGTTCACACTTGAATCATCCGAATCGACACCATACCCCTATGAACTTTCGGACTTGCATGGCAAACAGGTTAAGAACGGATTCAGCACCGGCAAATTCACGCATATTGAGACTACCGAACTTTCCACGGGCAATTACCAACTAAGGATATTTGGAAAGAAATCAATACGGACTTTTAAACTGATGAAAATCAAATAAAACGTTCCGGACCGTATTTGGCAGGTGAAAGCAAATAGTCGGACTAACCTGAGAAAACTGTTCGGAATTTTCAGACCCGCTCCAAGGTGATGAACGAATAATCATATTCGTTTTTCTCATCCGAACCGAAGTCCTGTCTTTCAACCTCTCTCCATTCGGTTTCGATCAACTCAGGAAAGAAGGTATCACCAGCAATGGCACAGTGGACTCTTGTCAGATAGATACGCTTGACAACCGGTAGTGCCTCCCTGAAGATCTCGCCACCCCCGAACACAAAAACTTCATTGTCATTTGCAGCAACCGAAAGTGCTTGCTGAAACGATGCTACAACGACGCATCCTTCCGCCGAATACGATCCGTTACGGGTGATGATCACATTCGTACGACCCGGAAGAGGGCGACCGATGCTCTCGTAGGTCTTCCTCCCCATGATGAGATGATGACCCATGGTGAGTGCTTTTACGCGCTTCAAATCAGCAGAGAGGCGCCAAGGCAACTGATTACCCGAACCAATCACTCGGTTGTCCGATAATGCAACTATGATGGAAAGTAACATAGATCAGACTGCGACAGCAGCTTTGATATGAGGGTGGGGATCATAATTTTCGATAACCAGATCCTCAAAAGTGAATTTGAAGATGTCCTTCACTTCAGGATTCAAACTCAGTCGGGGCAGCGGTCGGGGTTCACGTGATAGTTGGAGTTCGACTTGCTCGAAGTGATTTTTATAGATGTGGGCATCGCCCAGGGTATGCACGAATTCTCCAGGTTCAAGGTCACAAACCTGTGCCACCATCATGGTGAGTGCAGCGTATGAGGCTATATTGAAGGGGACACCCAAGAAAATATCCGCACTTCGCTGATAAAGCTGACAAGATAATTTTCCATCAGCTACATAAAACTGGAAGAGCAAATGGCAAGGAGGCAGTTTCATCTTATCGATTTCACCGACATTCCATGCACTTACTATCAGGCGACGGGAATCAGGGGTGCTTTTTATCTGATCGATCACCTGACTAATCTGATCGATTGTTCTTCCATCGATTGACTTCCAGCTGCGCCACTGGGAGCCATAAACCGGACCGAGGTTGCCGTCTTCATCGGCCCACTCATCCCAAATGGTGACCTTGTTATCTTTGAGATAAGCGATGTTGGTCTCTCCCCGGAGGAACCACAGAAGTTCATAGAAAATGGAGCGCGTATGGAGCTTTTTGGTGGTAAGTAACGGGAAGCCCTCTGAAAGATCGAAGCGCATCTGGTATCCAAAAACGCTGCGTGTGCCTGTTCCGGTGCGATCCGACTTATCCGTTCCGCGGGACATGACATGTCGAAGTAGATCGTGATACTGCCTCATGCTATAAAGTTACGTGAAAATTCGTGTGCTCAAGCCGCATGGGATCGATAGGCTTGCAGGACCTAAAAATTCCTAACTTTCCCTCATCAACCTCAAAAAACCGACCTAATGGGTCTCCGATTCCGCTTGACTGTGCTCAGCTT
>JBJSZR010000130.1:0-633 GCA_046090385.1 Bacteroidota bacterium | reverse complement strand
ATTCATCAAAGTATCCTTCTGGTACTGTAAAGACACTTTTGCTACTGGTGTTGATGCCTTCCCAAAGCCCAATCGTTTGACGAATGTCATTCTGTAAATCGTCGAAGTATCCTGCAGGAGTACGAAAGGTCTTATCCTGTGACGGGTTTTCAAGCAATGACTTCAGAATCTCTTTTTCAGTACTTTTTCCGTTCATTCTCTCAGTAGGATATTTTTTGCCGTATCAGGTTTAATCACCCAGTAAGCTTTTCTCGATTTTTTTTACCGCATGATGGTAGGAAGCTTTCAATCCTCCTACAGTCAATCCGAGTAATATTGCGATTTCCTCGTATTTCTTGTTCTCGTAATACTTCAGGGTGAAAATCAGACGTTGTTGCGGTGGCAACTTCATCACAGCCTGCTGTAATTTGAGCTGGATCTTGTCGCCCGAGTAGAGTGGATCAGATGCCAACTTGTCTGCAAGTTGGTGTTGCATGTCATCCAACGATATGATTGATCTTCGTTTACGTTCGCGAAGCAATGAAAGACATTCATTGGTGGCGATACGGTAAATCCACGTGTAAAAACCGGAGTCGCGCCTGAACTCAGGTAGCGCTTTCCAAGCTTTTACGAAAACATTCTGAACTACATCAT
>JBJSZR010000129.1:0-1385 GCA_046090385.1 Bacteroidota bacterium | reverse complement strand
CCGAATACAAACAACTGCTTGCCTCCTATGGCATCGAATGACCGACTCATGGAAAAACCGACAATCGATACCGTACTGGCAATGCTCTCCGAACGATTCTCGGATGCTATCATTTCCGTTGAGAAGGAATATGATTTCCACGTTATTGTCCTGCATAAGGACAAACTGACTCAGGTATTGCGTTCGCTTTACGAAGATGAGATCTTCCAATTCCGCTACCTTACTACGCTTTGTGGATTGCACTTTCCTGCATCTCCTAAGCCATTCGGAGTGATGTATCAGACCCACAGCCTGGTGCATAACCTGCGACTCCGCTTCAAGACATTCACCACTGCCGATGATCTGGAATTCGAATCGCTGACATCCGTATTCCCTGCAGCCAACTGGCTGGAGCGTGAAACCTTCGACTTTTTCGGCTTCAAGTTCAAAGGTCATCCTAACCTTCGCCGTATCCTCAACCTCGACGATATGGACTACCATCCGTTGAGAAAAGAATATCCGATTGAAGATGCTACACGCTACGACAAAGATGATACGATGTTCGGTCGCATAGCCTCCGGATACGACCGTAAACGACTCCAATCCTGATTCCACTGCGACAATGAAGACATCTTTCGATATTCCGGTTCCTGCAGAAGGGAAACAGTACTCGACTCTGAATCTGGGCCCGACACACCCGGCTACGCATGGTATCTTTCAGAACGTCCTTAAGATGGACGGCGAAATCATTGTGGATGCTGAACCGACCATTGGTTACATCCACCGGGCTTTTGAAAAACTTGCAGAACATAAACCTTTTTACCAGGTAACCCCGATAACAGACCGTCTGAACTACTGCTCCTCCCCCATCAACAACATGGGCTGGCACATGACGGTAGAGAAGCTGATAGGTGCTGAATTACCAAAGCGTGTCGAGTACATGCGTGTCATCGTGATGGAGCTCGCACGCATAGCCGATCATATAATCTGCAACAGTGTCATAGGTGTAGATACAGGTGCAATGACCGGCTTTCTGTACGTATTCCAGTGGCGTGAGTTCATCTATGAGATCTACGAAGAACTCTGCGGAGCGCGTCTGACCACCAACATCGGTCGCATAGGAGGATTCGAACGCGATTTCAGTGAGACCGCCTGGAGAAAAATCCGCCACCTGCTTAAAGAACTTCCTGCGGGCTTGAAAGAATTCGAGAACCTGCTTGTCCGAAACCGGATTTTCATGGACCGCACTATAGCTTGCGGACCGATTTCAGCTGAAAGAGCATTGCAATACAGCTTCAGCGGACCTAATCTCCGGGCTGCGGGTATCGATTATGATGTAAGGGTCATGAATCCATATTCCTCCTATCAGGATTTCGAATTCGATATTCCAGTCGGCACGAATGGCG
>JBJSZR010000128.1:0-1901 GCA_046090385.1 Bacteroidota bacterium | reverse complement strand
CCTGCGTTCCGGCAGCACCGACCATCAGACCCATTTCATACAGGATGGTAGGACCTCCTTGATAGGTAAAGCCAATGCCCTGCACCTGGCCCGATTCATTGTAGCCGATCAAGCCCTTGCTGGTGATGCTTGTTCCTACGTCATTCACTTCAATATTTATATAATCGACATTCACCACTACCTTGAATGCGAAGAAATCATTGTAAGAACCATCATAGGTTATGATCTTGAAAGCGACTTCGGTATTCAGCGGTGTGCCAGGATTGATGATTGCCCGGAAAGGCAATGAAAAATTGGAAATGGTGTCGTTGGTAGCAAGCACTCCAACATTGAATGTAGCAGGTATAAGGGTCACGTTGGTCGAACTAGTCGACAAGGTGCAATTGAGATTGGTGGTTGGGCGAAGCAGATTTCGCAACATGGCCGTGAAGTAAAGTGTGTCTCCTGCTACGAATACATTGTCGTTACGATCACTGGAAACAAGTCGTTCAACAATGACACCCGGTGTGACCGAATCCCTGACTGCACGGTACAGATTGATTCGCCCTTTTCCAAGCTTGTCACGATAGGCCGTATTGCCGGTCAGGTTATAGATATTATCACATGTCACACGCAGTTGCTGAGCGGCTTGCAATGCTGTCATGTTAGGAAACTTGGAACGGATCAAACCTACGCCACCTGCGGCAACCGGTGAAGCCATGGATGTACCGCTGTAGGCAACGTATGAATTATTGTAAACAGTAGAATAGATATTTGATCCTGGAGCGCAAACATCGACACTGTAGTCGTATGTGGAGAATCCTGCTTTGGTATCCGAAGTATTTCCGGTTGCTGCTACACTGAGAACGTTATTATAGGCAGGTGGGTATTGATCTGTTTCAGTTCCTGAATTTCCGGCCGCTGCAACCACCACCGCATCCTGATCAAGAACGGCAAAATTCATGACATCCTGTTCGAATTGACTGGGCCCACCGCCTCTGCCCCATGAGCAGTTGATGATGTCACAACCGTGTTCTGCGGCATAATAAACGCCGTCGTAACCGTTGTCGATGGAGGAAGTACTTGCATCAAGACAACTCTTGACAGGAAGAAATCTGCAATTGAACCCGGGCGATGCCACACCGGTACCGTTGTTAGTGACAGCGGCTGCGCAGCCTGATACATGAGAACCGTGATCACTGTTCACAACCATGGGGTTGTTGTCATTTTCGCTTACATCCCATCCACGGAAATTATCGATAAAACCGTCTGCATCGTCGTCAACACCATTTATCGGATCATTCCAATTATAGGCGATATTCCCTTGAAGATCCGGATGATCCCAATCGGTTCCACTGTCAATGATCCCTATGACTACATTCGTATCTCCTTGTTCTATATTCCATGCACTATCGGCTTTTATGCGTGTAATGAATTGCTGGCTTCCGATATTCGGGTCATTCGGCATGAAAGACATCCGGTGCTTATAGAGCGGCTCGGCGTATATCAGTATGCCGGTTGACATCAACGTGTTGATCGCCATGCTGATTTCAATATCACCGGTAAAACTGATTTCATAAACCAGAGAGAGGTCTGTCTTGGACTTACCGTATCTGTTCACCGCTGAACCTGGATCTTGAGCCGATTTGAATTTCTTCAAGACCGATATGCCACCAATTTTCTGGAAGGCTGCTTGGAAACGGTACTCCTGAATGGCTTCTGGTGCACAAACAGCACGGTAAGCCGGATCTACACGGACCACAATTTTTCCTGCAGTGAACTCAGCACCGTTATAAATTCCGGGCTGAGCCGAAACAGAAGTGTTCTGATTTACACCGGCTGCATTGATCGAGCTCGCAATTGCAAGCATGATAAGTGATAAGAGGATTTTTTTCATGAATGTTTTTGTAAGGGTGCACAAG
>JBJSZR010000127.1:0-2319 GCA_046090385.1 Bacteroidota bacterium | reverse complement strand
GTGCGTTGTTCCATCTTATGAAAAATGTTCTGCACGTCCACAAGTTTACGGTCGGTTACGGGGAAGTCGATTCCCGCTCTTGTGAATTCTTCGACAAGCAAGGGTATGTCGAATTTATTGGAATTATAACCTGCCAGATCACAACCGCCGAGAAAGGACATCAACTCTGCAGCCAGCTGCAAAAAAGTGGGCTTGTCTTTGACATCATCATCTGAAATGCCATGGACTTTACTCGACTCGAGAGGAATCGGAATCGTAGGATTTATTCTTTGTACTTTTACTTCCTTCTTACCGCCTATGTGTACTTTCAACAAAGCGATTTCCACGATACGGTCGGTTCCGACATTAGTACCTGTGGTTTCAAGGTCAAGAAACACCAGCGGGCGGCGTAGTTGTAGTTCCATGTTCATTTTGATAAAGTGACAGAAAGATTTTTGATTATCGGATTGTAAACGTCTTCTGGTATTTCCAACGGTTCCGTGAGAGCGTCGAAGTGATAGCCCTCCAATCTTATGGTGTAATTCCCAGGAGTAGCATAAAGCAAAAAGCTTCCTGTCGTATAACCTGGCTTATAATCCACCACAGCTGTCCCATTGCTATCGATCAATGTCACATGCGTCAACTCGGGTTTTCCGCCATTGAGAGATGTCAGGGTTCCCTGTATCAATACATATCTCCTGGTGGTAGAACTGTCATTGAAAGTGACTTGGTAAATATCCCTTTCGCCGAGTCCTCCCTTTCGAGATGAAGAGAGGTACAGGCTTCTGCCATCTCCTGACAAAGAAAAGAAACTGTTGTTATCAGGGTCGTTGATAGGATATCCCAAATTGACGGGCTTGTTCCAAGTGGCATTGGATTCATTCCACTCTGAACGGAAGATATCGAAATCGCCCATGCTGTTCCAGCCCTTCGACGCGAAGTAAAGATATTTTCCATCTATTGACAGGAAAGGCGAGTCATCGTCACTCTTTGTATTTATATCGCTACCCAGATTCTGAGGCTGTGTCCAGTTTCCGGATGGTTCTCTCCGTATCATGTAGAGATCACTGCCTCCAAGACCGCCTTCTTTACGGATACTGGAGAAAATGATGGTGTTTCCGTCCATTGAAATGGTGGCGCCACCCTCATAGTTTTTTGAATTCATCTGCACAGCCATCATTTCCGGACGCTGCCACATCTTCCCTTTTAGGATTGCTTTTCCGATGTCAGCATAATAGTCGGCATTGTCGAAATAAATAAGCAATTGGTTACCGTCAGGTGAGATGCCAACACATTCCTCGTCCCAATCGGTATTGACCATGCCGCCAAGTCCTTTTGGTTTTGTCCAAACGCTGTCTTTCCAACTGGACCAGTAGACATCGGCACTGTACATGCCAAGGTCTTCGATGAAGCCACCAATATTGCCTTTCCTCCTTGTGGTGAAGACCAATTGTCGTCCGTCAGCAGAAATCAAAGGATTGTATTCATCATAAACAGTGTTGATGGTCTTTCCAAGATTGGTAAAGGTCACGTCAACCGGATTGCCAACTATTTCTTTTGCATTATTGCAATGATCAATTAGCACATCCTGAGAAACATGGTCTTTGGGTAACTTAGCTCCTGATACGGACTTTGACTGAGTCAAAAGCTCTACGGCTTTGTCGAAATCAAGTCCATACATGTAAGCCATTCCAAGGTAATACCACACTTCTTTTTTCGGTTCTTTTGCCTTGCTTGCAAACTCAAGAGGCTCTATGGCCAGTGATTTGTCTGAGTTGGTCATCAGGTAGCAGATACCCAGGCGATAATTATAATCGGGGTTATCGGGCGCCGATTTTTTCAACTCGATGTAGGCTGGAAGTGCTGCGTTGAAATTTTCAGAATTGAAATAGATAGCGGCATCCTTTTTCACAACTTTTGCCTCATCAGCGTTAAGTACGTGGGTTTTCGCTTTCTGAGCAAATGCCACATCCGCGATGAACATCGACAGTCCTGCAATTAGTACTGAAAGTTTTTTTCTGCGCATGCAGGTTGTTCAGTGATCCGA
Source organism: Bacteroidota bacterium (assembly GCA_046090385.1). GTDB lineage: Bacteria > Bacteroidota > Bacteroidia > AKYH767-A > 2013-40CM-41-45 > Pollutiaquabacter. The sequence continues at coordinate 293 of JBJSZR010000127.1, read as the reverse complement.
AAGGTTCAGATGGATCGGTTCATATCAAAGCCTTCAAGATAATCAGCAATCCTTCGGAGGAAACTGCCTCCAAGTGATCCATCCACCACGCGGTGATCGTAGGATAGTGAAAGGAACATCATCTGCCTGATTCCGATGGTATCGCCTTCAGGTGTTTCAATCACCACGTGTTTTTTACGGATTGCACCTGTAGCCAGAATGGCTACCTGTGGTTGATTAATGATCGGAGTGCCCATTACATTCCCGAATGTACCGACATGGGTAAGGGTGAAGGTTCCGTCCTGAATTTCATC
>JBJSZR010000126.1:0-1608 GCA_046090385.1 Bacteroidota bacterium | reverse complement strand
GCACTGTCAAGGTTGTTGGATTTTCCGCTCTCTGAGCAAACGTGACTGCGGAAACTAAAATCCATAGCAAAAACGAAAACAACTTTTTCATGCAGGAAAGGTATAGCCCCCTTTACTCTGCTGACATGACCTAAATCAGCTTCTGCCCTAATGACAGCTGAATAATCATTTTAAAAGCAATCCGACCCTGAAACCTGCGCTGGTGGAAAGAGGCGTATCAGAACCACCACCAAGCACTGCATAATTAACAGTGGCACTGGCATAAGGAAGATCGCTTTCCGAGAGGCAATAACCAAGTCCTGCAAAAATATCTATCAGAAAAACATCGTCGTATATCCATTGCTTACCCAGGGTGATTTGCAATGCGCCAAAAGTGATTTTTTCTTTTTGAGAGCTCAGAAGCGATATGTAATTGTATGGCGGATTAGGATTCCAGTATGAATTATCGATGGTCTGATCTGTCGAATAACTGCCGAATATAACATCGGGACGTACGTAACCGCCTTTCAGAATATGAGCATAGCGCATACCTCTCATGTAATAATCAGGCGATTTGATGAATTTGTATCCGACACGAAAGAATGCGCCTGAAGAATTATCCCAATCACCTGTTCCGATGCCCACTCCGATGACACCTATATTTGCTTCAATACTCCGACCAGGCTTCAAACTCCGTTCGTATATCAGCGACAGATTGTTTCTGAGTGGAGAAATGAAATCGATTTTGACAGCGTTTTTTCTTTGAGCAGCATAGTTCTCCGGATTTTCAAGATCACTTGAAAAATACTGGGTCACCCCATTCGCAAAAACAACCTTCAACAAATTATCTTTGGCGACTGAAATAGTCGGCCCGGATTCATAGCCCCATAATTTATACTTCACTTCATCCAATCCTATTTCCGAAATCTTAACAATCAGGATTTCCTGATTCCGCTTATACAAGGTGTCTTGAGCCAGAACATTCATACTCAAGGCTGCAAAGAGGAAATACAATGATATTTTTTTCATGCCAATTTTAATTTACAGATACGATATGATGATTACGATAATCCTGCAAGCTGTTCTTCGATTGACTTGATTTTGGTCAAAGCATCGGCCATTTTTTTCTTTTCATTCTCGACGACTTCAGGCTTCGCATTCGCAACGAAACGGTCATTCGACAGTTTTGACTGCACCGATTTCAAAAACCCCTGATTGTATTCCAATTCCTTATTGAGTCGTTCACGCTCTGCATCCACATCCACCCTGCCTGCCAAGGGAACATAGCATTCGGTGACGCCTGCAAGAAAAGAGAATGTGCCATCTGATTTGGTTTCAACCTCTTCGAGCGATGTCAGGTTCGCCAATTTGATAATCACAGCATCAAATATCTTGAAAGAGTCCTGACGGGCGCGCACCTGTAAAACCAAGGACTCCTTGGGAGAGATGCCTTTTGAGCTTCGCAGGTTCCTTACTTGAGTGATCACCTCTGCCGACCAGCCGAAGGCTGCAAGCATTGACTTATCAGCAACTTCAGTCACCGGCCATTCCGAAATGATGATGCAGTCTCCTTCTGCCCTGGTTTTCAAATGTTGCCAAAGCTCTTCCGTAATGAACGGCATCCATGGA
>JBJSZR010000125.1:0-4290 GCA_046090385.1 Bacteroidota bacterium | reverse complement strand
CTTCACGTTTATCATATGACTTTTTGCCCTTTGCTAGCGCTATTTCCAGCTTGACATATCCTTTTTCATTGAAAAAGAGTTGGATCGGGACCAGTGTCGTACCCTTTTCCTTCAGTTTGAGCGCGATCTTCTTTAATTCATGACGGTTGAGTAAAAGCTTCCTTGTGCGTTTCGGGTCATGATTATAATGAGAGGCCTGAGCGAATTCCTTAACATACATGTTTCGTATGTAAAGCTCTTCCCCTTCAAGGGTACAATATGCATCCCCCAGATTCACCTCGCCATTACGAATGGATTTCACTTCGGAACCGGTCAACACCATTCCGGCCGTGAACGATTGCAGCAGATGATAATCGTAAGCAGCTTTTCGGTTCTTGATGACGGGCGACCTCTCGCTCATAATGATGCGAAGGTAGCGCGAAAAAGCGGTCTTTTCGTTCAGACTACTGCACGATCAGTACCGGTATCTTCACCTTGTGACGAACAGCCTCGACGGTGGATCCGAAAATGAAATCTTTGAAACCTTTATGTCCGTGTCCACCCATTATGATGAGATCAGCGCCGAACTCGATTGACAATGAAGCGATCGATTTATAGGGCCTGCCGAAGCCTACGATGCTCTGTACGTCGTAGCCTAATTTTCGTAAATCCAGGCAATGTTTAGCCAGTCGTTCCTGATCAGACTTCAACTCACGGTCATTGATATCGCCTGCCATCATCATAGCACCGGGCGATTCAAGTATATGGATCAATAGGTAAGTTGCATTTTTACCTCCTTGTGAAACGGCAGTAGAAAGGGTCAATTGGTCCCTGGAGGAGAAATCAAGCGCTACAGCGATACGGCTGTATGAATCATTGACGACAAGTGTTATTTCCTGCGATTGATGATTATGCACATTTGCAGCCGTGTTTACAGCTGCCTTCCAAAAAGGCCGGATGGCGACGTAAATCAGAAGTGCGCCAACTGCAAACGCCAGTGGCAAGATAACCCCGTATATCCAGAATGGATGTGCTCCGGTTTGAATCCAGTCAGATAAATAGGCGACGACAAGACGGCCATTCAATCCGACAATGACGATAGCTGATACCCAGCTTAGCACTCTCACCCAAAGCGGAATCGCAAATTCCCCCATTCGTGCCTTATCACTTACGAAATGGATCAAGGGAATGACAGCAAAGCCCAACTGCAAACTCAAGATGACTTGCGACAGTACAAGCAATTCTCCGGTTGCCTCCTCTCCAAGGTAAGTAATCACCAATACGGCAGGCACGATTGCGAAAAGGCGGGTGATCAGTCTTCTTACCCAAGGCGCGATACGGAGGTTCAGATAGCCCTCCATGACGATTTGTCCGGCAAGGGTTCCAGTGATAGTGGAACTCTGTCCGGCTGCAATCAATGCGACTGCAAAAAGTATCGGCGCCCATTTGGATCCCAACAAAGGTTCGAGGAAGCGATGTGCGTCTTGTATCTCAGCTACTTCGAAAAGTCCGTTGCTGAAAAAAGTCGAAGCCGCAAGAATGAGTATGGCCGCATTCACGAAAAAAGCCAGGTTCAAGGCAATTGTGGAATCAATCAGATTGAACTTCAAAGCACGTTTAATGGATTTGGAGTTTCGTTCGATCTTCCGCGTCTGGACCAATGATGAATGCAGGTACAGATTATGAGGCATCACCGTTGCGCCGATTATTCCGATAGCGATATACAAAGCAGTCTCATCAGGGAAGGATGGCGAAAATCCTTTCATCACTTCACCGATATCGGGCTTTGCAAGGATCATTTCAGTAAGAAAAGCAAGTCCGATGATACTTATGAGGCACACAATGAATGCTTCTATTTTTCGCATACCGAAGTTAATAAGGAAAAGAAGCAGAAAGGTGTCGAGGGCGGTGAAACACACGCCCCACAAAAGTGGCCAACCGAACAATAATTGTAATCCGATGGCCATGCCCAGCACCTCGGCTAAATCTGTAGCGGCGATTGCAATCTCCGCCAATAGATACAAAAAGAAATTTATCGGCCGTGGATAGGTTTGTCTGGATGCTTGTGCGAGATCTTGGCCACGTACAATACCCAACCTGGCGCTAAGGCTTTGCAGTAACACTGCCATCAGATTGGATAGCAGGAGTACCCATATCAATGCATAACCGTATCGGCTTCCTCCGGCGATATCTGTTGCCCAGTTGCCTGGATCCATATACCCTACGGAAACAAGATATGCGGGGCCTAAAAAAGCGAAAAACCGCTTGAAACCCTTTAATTTCGGAAGGGTAGTGTCCACACTGTTGTGTATTTCAGAAAGCGATTTTCCTCCGTGGTCCGTTTCCATGACTTCTGCAATATACAAAGTAGAGAGCCCCGAATTATTATACCGAACAGGGACACTTACAATATCCTTCCATTAAATTCGCGGAATGTTTTACAGTCGGTTGGTAAAACCATTCCTTTTCATGATGGCTCCTGAGCGTGCCCATCACTTCGTTTTCAGTACACTCGGTATTGCCTGTAAGATTCCTGGTATCAAGAGGCTGATACGCCTGGTTTCAGGTCGCATCAAATCAACTGAATCGGTTGAAGTAGCCGGATTGTTGTTCCCGAACAGGATAGGATTAGCCGCGGGTTTTGATAAGGATGCCCTCTTGTTTGAAGAATTGGGGGCTTTCGGTTTTGGTTTTGTCGAAATCGGCACAGTTACCCCTCTTTCTCAACCTGGCAACCCTAAACCGCGACTCTTCAGACTTCCTGCAGATGAAGCGTTGATCAATAGGATGGGTTTCAACAACCGTGGTGTACAAGCTGCCGCACACAGACTAAAAAAACGAAAAAAAGGATTGGTGATTGGCGGAAATATCGGAAAGAACAAAATCACACCTAATGATCTCGCAGTTGATGATTATGTAAGTTGTTTCAAAATGCTTTTTGACCATGTGGATTACTTCGTGGTGAATGTGAGCTCTCCGAATACGCCAGGTCTCAGAGAACTTCAGGAAAAAGAGCCCCTTTTGGAATTATTGAACAGACTGAATACTCTTAACTCCGAATTATCCTCTATTCGAAGTATCCGGCGTAAACCTGTTTTTCTCAAAATAGCTCCTGACCTCACGAATACACAGTTGGATGAAGTCGCCGAAGTCGTCATTCAATCAGGTTGTGCCGGTATAATAGCTACGAATACAACTGTTTCACGCGACAATTTGAAGACGGATTTCAAAGCAGTTACTTCAATCGGTGCCGGAGGGTTGTCTGGTAAGCCGGTCAGGAAAAGATCCACTGAAGTTATCAGGCACTTATCGGAAAAATCAAAGGGCAGATTCGTAATAATCGGAGTAGGGGGAATCCATACACCTGAGGATGCGTTGGAAAAAATCCAAGCTGGCGCCTCTTTGATACAGCTTTATACCGGATTCGTGTACGAGGGTCCGCGTTTGATCAAGATGATACGAAAAGTCTTTTTGTGACGGATTGTTTAATCTTGATTTTCAAAAATTGACTTGTAATTGCAAGCGTAAGAGATTTCCTTTCTGAAGATTGTCTTGCTTGACGAAATCCTCATATCGGCGCTCTGATATGGTGTACATAGCTACGAATTCAAATTGTCTGATCGGTTGCCATTCGATGCCGATTTCTAATTCTTTTACTTCGTAGCTACGAGCATCTTTTTCAACTTTTTTACCACCATTGTAATATTGAATTCTTGAAAATGGTATGAAAAGTTGCTTGCCGGCATGTACCATATAACTGGCCAGTATATAACCACCATTTAGATTTTGAACAGAAATAGAATCGGAGTACTTGTCAAATTCGGGTCCCTTACCAATAGTATATTCCGCTTGGAGTCCAAAAGGCTTCGGATATAGAGTGAATGATGCTGCAATTCGTTCGTCAAGATAATTCAGATCCTCCTTGTATTTGACACCTGTTGATAGATTCGATTTTGTCAATACGAAATTGCCCTTATAAGCCTGATGCCTGCCTCGATGATTTGATTCTTGAATTCGAACGGGTAAGTTACTCTGCCCACGATATGCAATTCATCATTCAATTCCGGGCTATTGGCAGTTTGACCATTGAATACACCGAAACCGATAATGCCGTAATCACCGCTTCCTTTCAATCCTGATCGAACTAAGTCTGCAAACAACTCACGCTTTTTTTTGGGAGCCCAGTAGAAAAAAACTCCGATATCTCGTTCGTTGGGTAATGCACTATTTAAAGCGTCATCCCGGTCCAATGGCAATCTATTTTGGCTTGATTGCATGTTTTGGAATCCATATGGAACTTTGCTTTGTCCG
>JBJSZR010000124.1:0-2270 GCA_046090385.1 Bacteroidota bacterium | reverse complement strand
GGTGCTGGATCCGGTTTCCAGATATTGGATGAGTTTTCCTGTTACGTCAAGGCCTATATTCTCCTGAGCTTCCAGGGTCGAGCCCCCGATGTGTGGTGTCAGAATCACATTCGGAAGTCCTTGCAAGGGAGTGATGAAAGGATCCTTGTTGGTTTGAGGTTCTATGGGAAACACGTCGATTGCAGCCCCTGCGATATGACCACTTTCAATATTTTTTTTCAAAGAATGCAGATCGACCACCGTTCCTCTGCTGTAATTGATGAGATACGCCCCCTTCTTCATTTTAGCCAACCGCTGGGCATTGATCATTTCTTTGGTGGAATCTGTTTCCGGCACATGCAGTGTGACGACATCCGATGATTTCAATAATTCATCCAACGTCCTGACCGGTGAAGCATTTCCGAGGCTCAGCTTCGGTTCAATATCATGAAAGATGACTTTCATGCCCATGGTCTCTGCGAGTACGGAAACTTGAGAGCCGATATGACCATAACCGACGATGCCTAGGGTCTTTCCTCTTATTTCAAAACAGCGCTCGCTTGATTTGTCCCACATGCCCAGATGCGCTGCTGTATTCTTATCCGCAATCCTTCTTAGAAGATTAATGCAGTGCGCAATTACCAGTTCGGCTACAGAGCGTGTGTTGGAAAATGGAGAGTTGAAAACAGCCACTCCTCTTTTGGTTGCGGTTGACATATCAATCTGGTTGGTACCGATGCAAAATGCACCTACGCCGATCAGTTTTTCTGCAGCATCCAAGAGCTCGCCACTCAGCTGTGTTTTCGAACGAATTCCTAAAAGATGAACATCCTTTATTTTTTTAAGTAGCTCGGGCTCACCGATTGAACCGTTGATAGTCTCAATATTCGTGTATCCCTGATCCTTTAACAGTCGCAAGGAGGCGGGATGGACGCCTTCCAATAATAAAATGCGGACTTTTTCCTTTGGATAACTGGTTTTCATGATGAAGATCAAAGTTAAGCGTCCGGTTCAAGTGTGAATACCGATTCCTCGCCAGTTTTCAACGTCAGGTGTACGCGGAATTTCAGATATTTGCCCTGAAAGTAACCGATATGAAAAAGATGGTCACCACGCTCGGTCAATTCATCATCGAGCGCCAATCTGAGTTCCCGTATTCAAAGGGTGAGTTGTCCCGACTTCTCCGAGATATTGGAATCGCCGCCAAAGTCGTTAATCGTGAAGTCAATAAGGCAGGTCTTGTTGACATTCTTGGCGAATACGGAACCATGAATGTCCAGGGTGAGTCGGTTAAAAAGCTGGATGTTTTCGCCAACGAACAATTCATCTCCGCATTGAGTGCCGGCGGTGAAACCTGTGCTGTCGCTTCAGAAGAGAATGACGGACTTGTCCATATCGATTCAGAGGTTTCAAAAAATGCCAAATACATCGTTTGTGTAGATCCGCTTGATGGATCTTCAAACATTGACGTGAATGTCTCTATCGGAACCATCTTCTCAATCTACCGCAGGATTTCTTTCAATGGTCAAGCCGAGGAAACCGATTACCTGCAACGCGGTACAGAACAGGTCGCAGCTGGCTATGTCATCTACGGCTCTTCTACCATGCTTGTATATACCACTGGCCGAGGTGTGAATGGCTTCACGCTCGATCCCAGCATCGGTGAATTCTGCCTTTCGCACCCTGATATGAAATGTCCGACTGGCGGAAACCTGTATTCCATCAACGAAGGCAATTATGTACACTTTCCCGATGGAGTAAAGCAGTACATCAAGTATTGTCAGGCTATTGACCCTGCATCTAACAGACCATATTCTTCCCGTTATATCGGTTCTTTGGTAGCCGATTTCCATCGTAATCTTCTTAAGGGTGGCATTTTCATTTATCCATCCACGTACAAGTCGCCCAAGGGAAAATTGCGACTTCTATACGAATGCAATCCGCTTGCATTGATCATTGAGCAGGCGGGGGGAAAGGCCTCTGATGGATTCAGGCGGATCCTCGATTTGCAACCCTCATCGCTGCATCAGCGTACGCCACTATTCATCGGTTCAGCCGATATGGTGACCATGGCGGAGGAATTCATGGCGAAATATTCGCCGGTTGAAGCTACTGTCTGACTTTTACACATCGGCTTTTTGACGATCTTCGTAGCTGAACAAGTCACCTCCTGATTTGTTCGAATGACGTGACCAAAGAAGAATTGCTGGGAATCTACCGTTCCCGGCCAATGCTTACGGCACTTGTTGCCGCTTTGGACGGTCCGGACCGGAAGTTCTTCCGGTCCGGAC
>JBJSZR010000123.1:0-3396 GCA_046090385.1 Bacteroidota bacterium | reverse complement strand
TGATTTTTTTCGTACTGTCTCCGGATTTCATGCAGTAATCGAGGAGCCCCCCGAACTGCGGACCGAATTGCAGTGAAGCTGAACCGCTGATGATCCTGATCGATTCGACTGCTTCCAACGGCGGGGAATAATAGGCTTCAGGATATCCGAATGGATCAGCAGCAATATCATAACCGTTTTGCCTGACATTAAACTCCCAAGAACGATTAGGATTCAATCCCCGAACAGAGATACCTGTTTGGACACCTGAGCCATCGCTCTCCCATATGAAGACACCCGGTGTGCGAGAATATACCTGTCGGGATAAATTCTGTACCAAATTGGCATCAGTAGCGGAAATATCAATGATGGCAGATTGCTTTCCAGCCAGAATGATTCCATCCACAACCTCCGGCGTTCGAAGCCTTGAGGCTTCATATCCAGTGATTTCAACCTCACTGAGCTGCCCCTTCATCCTGATTTCCAATGAATCCTCAGCGGGGTTCAAAAAGGTTAGCAAAAGGGCAGAAAAGATGGTGATATGTGACATTTTCTTATTTTTATTTAGACTTATTCTAAATAAAGAGCAATGATACTAAGAAAGCCACCCAGATCTTCATTTAAGATCATAAAAATTTGAATTTCAATAAAATAAAATCAATTTCCGGTGCGGATCACTGCGCCCAGCTCCTTTTCAAAGGCTTTCATAAGCCGATCCATTGTTTTTTCAATGACTTGATCGGTGAGGGTCTGTTGTTGATCCTGAAGTACAAAGGAAACTGCGTAGGACTTCTTACCCTGCTCTAATTTATCACCTTCATAGACATCAAAGAGTACAACTTCTGTCAGGATTTTCCGCTCCGTTGAATAGGCAAGTGTTTCTATTTTTCCGAATTCCAACGATCGATCGATGAGCATGGAGAGGTCTCGACGGACTTGCGGAAACCGAGGGATTTCATTCACTTTTATCTGCTTTCGTGATGCAAGCTTGACCAGCCTTCCCCAGAAGAAATCGGCGTAATAGACCGGACCATTCAGATCATAATGCCTCGCAGTTGAGCGCTTCAGAGAACCTAATCTGATCAATGGCTGCTTACCGACGGAAAAAAGCTGGCCAATGGCCATGTATTCATCACTATCCGAGAGCGTTGTTACTTCCCATTCATCGATTCCGCACAGGGCAAGCACCGACTGCACATGGGCTTTAAGTTGAAAAAAGTCGACAGGAGAGGCAGCGAATTTCCAGTGAGGATCAAACACATTGCCTGCAACTACGATTGCTAAACGATCCGTTTCAGAATAACCCGCTGTCGATTTATGATAGCACTTACCAAACTCGAAGAATCGCATATTATCCTGTTTCCTGTTCCTGTTATACTGTATAGCTTCCAGGATGGTCTGGATCATATCAGTACGCATGACTGAAAGATCCTGGCTTAATGGATTCAATAAACCGACAACACCATTATCATCAATAGGGCCTTTACCGATAGAGGTAAGAGAATTGGTAAGCAATTCATTGAATCCGTTGGATGCAAGGTGGTCTGCGACGCGGTCGCGTAACTTTTCAGAAGGCGTAACTGCCTGTGGCAAAGAGATACTCAACTTGGATGGGACGGGCACCTCATCATAACCATGGATACGCAGTATCTCCTCGATCACATCCACTTCTCGTGTCACATCCACTTTAGCAGTTGGAACCAGGATCTTGCAACCTTGTGAATCGGATGAAAGTATTCTCATTCCTAATGAAGTAAGAATCCCTATGATGCTTTCCGAGGGAATCGCTGTTCCGACGAATGATTCGATTCGCTTGAAATTCAAATCGATTTCGGCTGACTTGACCGGTACCGGATAGAAATCCGATAAGTCACTTGATACTTTACCGCCAGTGATTTCGCAAATCAAGGTGGCTGCACGCTTCAGCGCATAAATGGTCATCTCCGGATCAGCTCCTCGTTCATAACGGAATGACGCATCCGTCTTCAATCCATGTCGTTTCCCCGTCTTGCGAACCGAACCCGGATCGAAATATGCACTTTCAATGAATACCGTCGTAGTGGAATCACTTATACCCGACTCGATTCCGCCGAAAACACCGGCGATGCACATGGATTTATGCTCATTGCAGATCATAAGGTCCTCGGAAGACAGCCGTCTTTCAACTCCATCAAGAGTGGTGAAGAGTTCCTCATTGGTCGCTCAACGAACAATCACTTTACCACCAATGATCTTGTCTGCATCAAATGCATGAAGCGGGTGACCACACTCATGCAAAACGTAATTGGTCACATCGACCACATTGTTGATCGGACCGATACCGATTGCGCGTAATCGGTGCTGCAACCACTCGGGCGAAGGCCGTACCTTGACGCCTTCTATGGTCAATGCAGAATAGCGGGGACATCCTGAAGCATCTTCGACATGGACACTGATTGCTCTTCCGTTGATTTCTTTCTTGAATGAATCAGTACTTGGAATGTGTACAGCAATAGGAGATAATGATTTATTCCTGAGACTAAGCAATGCCGACAGATCCCGAGCAGTACCCAAATGGGATGCGGCATCGACACGATTGGGGGTAAGACCGATTTCCAATACTACATCATCTTCGATTCCGAAATGTTGTTTCGCAGCCATCCCGACCACGGCATCATCAGGAAGTAACATGATACCTGCATGAGAATTCCCTAATCCTATTTCATCTTCTGCGCAAATCATTCCCTCGGAAAGTTCACCCCGTATCTTGGATTTTTTGATTTCAAACGGTTCGCCACTGACAGGATGTACCACAGTTCCGACCACAGCCACTATTACTTTCTGACCGTTAGCCACATTCGGAGCCCCACAAACTATTTGTAACGGAGTCCCTGACCCCACATCCACAGTAGTCAGACTCAGCTTATCGGCATTAGGATGCCTTTCACACGTAATTACCTGACCGATTACCAGACCGGCCAAGCCTCCTTTTACCGACTGGTAGCTGGAAACGCTTTCAACCTCCAGTCCACAAGCAGTCAATAGCCGGGCAACCTCATCGGCGGTGAGCTCGGTTTTAATGTATTCTTTTAGCCAGGAAAACGAGATCTTCATGATATGACCTTGAATTGCAAAGATAGTCGATTCCGGGGAAGCGACCTCAACTGATCCTGCCCCAATCACCGGAGCGCCTGATCATTTTTTCCAATTGTATCCTGATGGAATGATGCTCAGGAAGTACAAGCTGAGGATCGCTTTCCAACAGCCTAAAAGCCGCATCACGTGCAGGGGAGATTAGTCGAGCGTCCTTGCTCAAGTCGGCAAGTTTAAGATCCAAAACTCCACTCTGTCGCGTTCCGTCAGCATCGCCCGGTCCCCGAAGCTGAAGATCGGTCTCTGCGATTTTGAATCCGTCATTCGTCTCACACATGGTCTTAA
>JBJSZR010000122.1:0-1518 GCA_046090385.1 Bacteroidota bacterium | reverse complement strand
CACCGTGGTATCAATCAGATTAAATATATCTTCTCTTACTAAACCGATTCCTGAAGTGAAATACCTTTTGGCAATGGTAGGTTCTCCTTGCGGGCCGGTTGAATAATATTCCTCTACACCGATGGTCGGATAAAAAACCGTAGGTCCAGATTGCAAGGTGGTATCGATGCAGATTATCCTTCTGCTCACTCCAGTGCCGGACCAATAATGAATCAGCCAGGAACTACCGACAGGCAAGGAGTCACTGACTATAAGACTAAGCGGGTATGATCCTGAATTGGATATCGGACCGGTATGAGCTTCGTAGCCCCAGACAGGAACGCCTTCATAAATAGGAACAAAAAAAGTATCGGATTGAAAGGCTGATCCTCCGATTACATAACTGTCGAGTCGCCAAACGGAATCGGTTCTTGCAATCGAAGTATCTCCGTTCGAGTCAGTATAAAGCCACCATGATCCCGGCCAACATGGGAAATATGAATTGGGATAAATCGTATCATGACCTGTTGCAGGTGGCGGATTGGTTGCTGGACTGTCATTTCGCTCGCATCCGGTAATGGTCGCTAAAAGTATGAAGGTGGCTGAAAGAAGGCGGAATGACATTTTTCGTCAGAGTGCTTCAGCGACCACTTCCTTGACTTCAGGAATGAGGTTTTTGAGCAATGTTTCAATACCGTTTTTCAAGGTTACTGCTGAAGACGGACAACCGCTGCATGACCCCTTCAATATGACGGTAACTGTCCCCTCATCAAATGATTTGAAATGAATGGCCCCGCCGTCCTGCTCCACGGCAGGTCGTACGTACTCTTCAAGAGTTTCGATGATGCGTGTCTCGATAGGATTCATTGTTGCGGTACGTTGAACGCTGGAGTCGGCCACCTGTTCTGCCGGTCCGATGAAAACAGGTTGATCTGATTCGAGATAATTTTTGATGAATTCGCGAAGGATACCATTGATATCGAACCAGTCGACATGATTGTCTTTGGTAAGCGTAATGAAATTCGAAGCGATGAATACACTGCTGATGCCACTGAACTCGAAAAGTCGCAACGCAAGCGGACAATTTGACGCCTGACTACGAACGGTGAATTCCACACTACCCGATTCGAGCAGGTAACGGTTGGCTACGAATTTCATCGATGCCGGATTCGGTGTGGATTCTGTATAGACAGTGATTACTTTTTTCATGATATATGTCGCAAAGATAATAACAACCGACGATCTGAGTGGTTATAGAGTGGCGACTGATTGGTTACATTTGACCGGAAATCAGACGATTCATGAGAATTGAAACGGACTTTCTAGTCATTGGCTCAGGTATTGCCGGTATCTCTTTCGCTTTGAAGGTTGCCGAAAAAGGTACAGTTACCATCATAACCAAAGCCAATGCTGAGGATTCGAACACCAAGTACGCACAAGGAGGGATCGCCGGCGTTTTGCATGGTCCGGATTCATTTGAAAGTCATATCAGTGATACAATGATTGCCGGCGCCGGCCTTTGTGATCAAGAAACCGTAA
>JBJSZR010000121.1:0-6439 GCA_046090385.1 Bacteroidota bacterium | reverse complement strand
CATCAGGCATGTATTTTCTGTTGCTGTTATTGGCCGCTACAGTCGATTATAACCTATCGCGTTGGATACATGCTTCTGATGATTCAGTAAAAAGAAAGTCCTTGCTGATCTTCAGTGTCACTATCAATCTGGGACTTTTGGCCTATTTTAAATATACCAATTTGTTCATAGACACATTCAATGGTTTGGGCTGGACTTCCCTCGAGCCAATGGACATCATTCTTCCTATCGGAATATCATTCTATACATTTGAGAATCTTAGCTAAACTATCGATGTTTACAGACGTCGTTTTGAGCCAGCCATCAACTTTCTTGATTATTGTTTTTTCATTTCTTTTTTTCCTAAGCTGGTTGCAGGTCCTATCGTACGTGCTGCTGATTTCATTCCTCAAATACGTTCTAAAATACAATTGGAGGAGTCGGATGTAGGTCGCGCTGTTTTCCTAATTGCAGGGGGACTTTTCAAAAAAGCGGTCATCTCTGATTATATCTCCACGAATTTCGTAGATCGCGTATTTGACAGTCCTGCATTGTATAGCGGTTTTGAGAACCTCATGGCTGTATATGGATACGCTTTACAGATCTATTGTGATTTTTCCGGTTATTCTGATATGGCCATCGGTCTGGCATTGATGATGGGTTTCAGAATCCCGATGAATTTCGATGCTCCTTATCAATCCACCAGTATCACGGAGTTCTGGCGCAGGTGGCATATTTCCCTTTCGACGTGGTTGCGGGATTATCTCTACATATCCTTGGGGGGTAACCGTTCCGGTAAGCTGAGGCAATATCTTAATTTGATGATCACCATGCTACTGGGCGGACTTTGGCACGGAGCCAGTTGGAAATTCGTCGTGTGGGGTGGCTTGCATGGTGCCGCATTGGCTATTGAAAAAGCGATTCTATCCGTAGTAAAAATACCCGCTGCATTTGTTTTCAAGTTGATCGGGGGCCTGCTTACATTTCATTTCGTTTGTTTTTGCTGGATTTTCTTCAGGGCTTCGTCATTTGAAAATGCCTCGCAAGTTGTCAGTCAAATTTCAGGAAGCTTTAATATCTCTTTGGTTCCTGATGTCATTGTTGGCTATGGTAATGTTTTTCTTCTTCTGATTTTCGGCTATTTGTTGCACCTCTTACCTGCAAGAATAGATACTAAGGTGGAAGATAGGCTGACTTCTTCACCCTTATTCGTTAAATCCCTGATACTTGCAGCAGTAATCTATCTGGTCATTCAGGTCCGATCTGCGGACATACAGCCATTCATTTATTTCCAATTCTGAAGAAGATCAATCTCTTACACAGCCAACATGGTGAAGTGCTCCTGCATGTGTGTAGTCTTTTGTCCAACTATTTCCGGCATTCGAGGTATGAGCAACCGGACCATAACGAGGCCATCCAGCATATTCACCTACGGATATGGCTTCGAAGTAATTCCAAAAATCAATACCTAACATGAATGCTACACCTAGTCCTGTATTAGGTTGGCTCCAACTCAATCCTCCATCAGTCGTTCTGGATATGTGACCGTTATCCAAAGCAGCCCACCATGTTTTCTCGTCGAGCATGACAAGATGATTTATATCAGCACCTCCACCTGCTCCGGGGACATTGATGGAGTCATTCAGCCAGGTGATACCGTTATTGGTGCTGTAGGTGTAGTAATTTTTTGTGCCATAGATGACGATCGAATTTCCATAGGAACAAGCGCCAATCCATTCGTGACGGTTGAAATCATCTGATAACATCAACGTGTCCCAAGAAGTACCACCATCTTCCGTATAGGAAATCAAACCTCTGTCGATATCAGGTACATATTGTCCTACAGCGAACACCCTGTCAGAGGTGATTGCCCAGATTCCTTGTAACATTATCGAATTCAGTCCAGCGGTATTACAAAGTGTCCAATTAGTGCCATTATCGGTTGACTTATAAACGACACCTTCATCTCCACTTAGGTAAATCGCCCCATTCATATAGGTTATTCCATACAAATTGATGTCAGGATTGGAATTGGGCAGACTGATATTCATCCAGGTGTCACCGCCATCCATTGTGTGCAATAATGTACAGGAATTTCCGACTACCCAGACTTCTGACCTGTTGACTACGAACAGATCTGTGAGCGCTATTCCTTGAAGGCTTGATAAGCCAAGCCCTTGTCTTTGGAAAGTCTTTCCACCATCGACAGTCTTTAGGATGGTACCGGAGCCTGTTGTATCGACAGGTCCAACAGCCCAGGCAATCCGTTCTCCTTCAGCGGATGGATTTTCTTTTTGACATGAAGTGATTGAAATGACTGCTGAAATGAATACTGGGAGAATACTTGATTTCATATCTTGTTTATTTTGATTTCAAATATCTTAAATGATATGATAATTGTCTACCATCATGTTCATCAAGGGAATATTTTTTTAATTTAACATCATGAAAAATTCACTGCTTCCCATTCTTTTTCTATTCATCTCAATGAAAAGTGTTGCCCAAAGCGATCACCCCTTGCTGGATACCAGATTCGGAGTTGGAGTTGTAACCGCCCCGGAGGTTTTTGAGACGATTGGTTCTTCCATAGCAGAAGCGCTGGTAAGCCCTGATTTCGAATCGTTGGATATCACCAATGGCGGAATCGCATTACAAGGCTCAATTTTATTCATGCCTGAAAGCAGAATAGGCGTAGGTGCCGATTTCGTGTATGACAGCAATGATATTCTTTACCTGTTCACGGATTCCACTCAATCCACAAGAGTCACTTACACCAGCGTTTTGGGCAGATTGGATTTACGCTATAAAAAAGAAGGAATGTTCAGGATTTATTCATCCGTCGGATTCGGAATCTCCCAAAGAGTCGCAGAGCGGACGGATATGAACAACAATGAACGCGAAAAGAACATCGGCTATGCAATGCAAATAACGCCTATCGGTGTACGGTTGGGAGGAAGATTGGCAGTTTGGGCAGAAGCAGGATTCGGCTTCCGAGGACTGCTATCAGGTGGCGTTTCTTTTCAGTGGTGATACTTTCCATTCCATGGATTCATAGCAGCGTCTTATCCATCCAAGCCAAACGGTTCCGTAAGAAGCTTTCCAGTGATTTCGTTTCATCTTCCGGTGTGACAGGTACATCCTTATAAGGCCAATACTCTTTTTTAGGCCATCCGAACCAGAGCCGGTGATTATCGATTGCCGGTTCAAGCCGATCAATGGCCGAAGTGATTCGCTCGTGCAATGCTTTTTCACTCAACATCGTATTTCGGAACAACCGATAGCGTGTGACCAGTACTTTTCTGAAATCAGGACGATTGAAAAGTATGGTCCAGAAACTATCGACTGCCTCACGTCTTTCATGTATCCAGCCGTCGTAATGATCTTGTTCTGTTGCTCCCGGCAGACCATACGCAAGGTTGAAATCCCATACAGGACCAAGTTGTATGAGCGGGTTGATGGAATCGTGATCCTTATGAAAGTAAGTGCTCAGCCGGTATGCATCCGTATTTTTGGATACTTCTTGCAATAAGATATAGTCTGCGAACGAGGTGTAATCTATGATCTTCGGCAACGTGGAATCTCTTTGGTAGACGTAACGTAACATCAGTTCCAGTCGCGAAGCAACATTTTTTTCATAAGGAAGTGGCGGAATATTTTTTCCGATTTTTTGAAGAATGAAATGACTGTACCAAGTGTGAACGACCAGATCGTTGGAATCTGCCTGATCGATTTCAACCAGAAAAGCACTGTTTGCAGGATTTTCCGCGTCAAGCGAATCAAATCTCAAAGCCAATCGGTCAGGTCCGATCTGAATTCGTTGCATCAGGTAATAGATTCCTCTGTAACGGTTATTGATGATCAATTCAACGGGTTCGTACTTCACAGCATAATGACCCATATCTCTGAAAAGGTCGTAAGTGATCACGTTGCGGATCATCGAAAGGTCGCATGAAGGAGCATACAGCACCCAATCAGCTCCTTGTCCAAGCCCGGGAATCCCATTGGGTTGTTTTTTAGGATCCTTGCCGGTCAGACGGAAGCCGAATGATTTCTGCATGAGGTGCAAGGTTGACCTGCCACGAGCCTCTATGCGAATATCTGATTTGAACGCAGTCCCGTCTTTCATTTTTATTTTCACTTCTCCTTTGGCGCGACCTTCATCAGGAATCATCAGGTCAGGAATATCGATGCGTACTGTTGAGAAATCGGAAGGACGATGCCAGGTGGTAGTTTCCGGAAATCCATAGCGTCGTTTTTGCATGGACCAGCCGGACTTATCGACGATCAGAGCCCAACTCCTGAAGCGTTTTTCATCGCCTGGTTCCACTATGAATCGATAGGCAACCTTGTTTCGGCCTTTCTTTATATGTTTAATAACTGCTTTCCTATCCATCACATGTGGTTGCTGCTTGAAGTAAGGCCTTATTCTGATGTCCTTGTTTCTATTACTTGCCCGGTAGTAGAAACCATTACAATGCATCACCAATGCGCCATTGATATAGATATCGGCCTCTTTCTCGTCGTCGGCATGCAAAAAAATATCATTGATCCCAGAGGGGTCTTCAATATCGAATTCGCATGAAAATTCGCCTGCACTACCCGGAGGTGGCACCATCGATTTCCATTTTTCAGGTGGAGGAGTCAGGTATTGCCATCCTGGTCCGTATTGTCTGTAAAGGATATAACTGCCGGAAACCAGCAGCACTGAAAGGAACAAAACAATTAAAAACTTTCGCGAAGGTCGTTTCATGGTTTGGATACGGCAATTATATTTCCGGAAACATCGGATAGCGTGATTTTTTTGATTTTCTCTCCCAAAGTTGATTTCAGATACATTCCATGTTCCCAATCTTTCGGTAGGGTGGACTTGTTACGATATATGATTAGTCGGTCACCCGGCATTAAAAGAGTGCCTGCCGGCAAATGCATGGTTTCCTTCTCACTACTCACCAATTTGCTTCTGCCGATATCCACAGGAATTATTCCAAGATTTATGATGAAGATGTCGGAGTCGATTAGGTTGATTTCGATGGATAATAGCATCGATGAGAGTTCTTTCCAGCTTTTTCTTTTACAAGGATAAAAAGGTGTTTCATCAAGTGAATAGAAAAACGATGAATCGATGATGGTTCCTTTTTCCGTTGCCACATTGCTGAAGTTGCCATTTTGCCGAATGACGGATTTGCCCTCAGTCTTGAATACGGTCCCTCCGTTCAATGGAAGAATGATGTTGGCTATCGCGTCTACATTTCCTCCGACCTGATAACCTGGTTCTTTTTGACGGGCAAGTACCCCATAACGATGACTGTACATGATGTTTTCACTGACTGTCGCATCAGAGGAGTCTTTGATATCGCAGCCGTAGGCATTTTTGAAGAATATGTTTCCAGTCATGGAGATGCCATGCGATGATCCATGGTGGTCGACCCCAGCCGATACGGCCTTATCGAAGTTGTCGTGGATATAATTGTTTGTTATACGAATATTACGACAGTCGTTCAGATCAATACCGTCATCTTTGCTGTAGCCGATATCGTTTCCTACAATCAAACCACTGTCAGCCGAAATGAATTCAATGGCATCAGGTACCCTTACAAATACAGAGTTCATGATACGAGGCCATCCTCCATGCAGATTGATTCCCTCGCCTGTGCTGTTTCCGGACATCACGCATCGGTCCATTGTGAATTTTCCGTTTTGGCCCCATACAAGTGAAGGTCTTCCTTCAAGCTTATCCAAGTCGGACGCATGATTAGTGAAGCGCACATCGCGGAGGCTCACTTCACAATTATGATAGACAAGTCGGCCATTGGAAATGTCGGTACTTGAGATAGCGGTGGGAGAAGAACATCCGTTCAATTCAAGTATGCCCCATCCGGCGTGTCCGACAGATGATCTAAGAGCTATTCTGTTAGCAGAGTCACCTATACAGACCAGTTTTCCTTTTATACGCAGGTTGATGCCTGAATCGATATATAAGGTCGTTCCTGCTTCAATCGACATCATACCACTTCCTGCTATTTCCAGGTCATTTGAAATACGGTAGGGAGATCCCGCTTTTTCCAGTCGGATCGTATTGCCGGAGGCCTTGATTTCATTCGCTTTATCGATAATCACTTTGAAGTGTCTACCGTATCCGGTCAGATAAAGGGAGCCTTTTCTTGCAACGACTTTATAATACCAGGTGCCTTTTTCCAAAGGGCTTTCAGGCATATGAAAAGTATCCTCTATCGCTTTAATAACAGTCGTTGCTTTTTCATCGAATTTCGGATCACGACTTATATACAGATCATATCGCAAACCTATTTTCTTGTCATTTGGAATTCGGGTCCAACGGAATACCGGGTCAAGCAATGGTGTTCTACCCAGATCCATCAACATGAAAGGCTGAAATTCGTGATGTAGTTGCTGGAGTCTTCTGGTATCGTTTTCTTTGAAAAAAATCATGTCTTTTTCGACC
>JBJSZR010000120.1:0-2978 GCA_046090385.1 Bacteroidota bacterium | reverse complement strand
ATTCCCGACTCAGCATTTTACACTTTCATTGAAGCCGATCCTAACGATGCCGCCAAAGCGTATGTTTCCCTTGCAGGACTGGTGCCGGGAATGAAAGTGTTCATGACCGCTAACGGAGGGAACAGCTGGAGTAACATTTCTTACAATTTACCGAACCTTCCCGTGAATGTAGTGCGGGTGATTCCGGGTAGTGGCGATGTGTTGGCAGGAACGGATGCAGGCGTTTATATGCTGGAAGCAGGAACTACACAATGGGTTCCGGCTGATATGGGTTTACCGAATGTGATCGTATCCGATATAGAATTCAATGTCGCCTTGAATAAGGTCTATGTAAGTACGTTCGGCCGTGGCATCTGGGCAAGTGATCTTAATGTGATTGCAGGTGTTTCAGAAATAAAAAATGAAACGAGTCTCTCTACTGTCAACGTTTATCCCAACCCCAACAAGGGAGTTTTCACCGTTGATCTTACCCGGTCTGGTGTCGCCAACCTGGAAATCATCAATGTGGAGGGCAGAGTCGTTTACAAGAATCTTCTGGATACAAAAACGAATTTGCTGCACACCGGCTTGCATGCAGGGCTCTATTTCATCGTTGTCCGACAAGGCGATCGGCTTTCCGTTGAGAAGGTCGTTGTTCAATGAACTCATTGAATGTTGTTCCTGAACGTTTTCACAGTTACGACAATGGAAAAAGCAAGGCTCCATAGTGCGAAAAAGAGTCCTACGAAATAGAATTCCTCGACACTGATCCTGCCCGAGCTGGAAATGAAAAGCAGGTACCACGAAAAGAACAGGAAAGAGAAAACAACAGCAATAATGGACATCGCTTTCATGGATATATTGGGAATTTGACGCGTTCAACGGCTCATAACGATTCGCCGGAAAGCATATTTTATAAATTGAAAAGTATTACTGCTTTCTTGTAAGGGTACGTTGCTTGTCCGACTGGCCGTTTTTACAGTCGAACTGCTGCAGCACGAGATTTCCTTTCGGTTCATCAAAAGAATAGTTGCATGACTGGGTTTGGAACTCGTACCACCCTTCCGGACCATCATACCCCTCATCTACCCCCGCCATATTGACCTTGTGCCAATATCCCTTTCCAGTAATGATTTTTTTCGTCTGGTTATCAATAACTTTTACGCTTGGCAAATCCCATCCTGAATCAGTAATGGTGAATTCAATGGTTATCTCACTGTTTGAATAAACATATCGCCCATCGTTCATTTGAGCGGACGCAACGAAGCTTGAAAGAAGAAAAAGAACAGTCACTGCGTGTTTCATGGTTTTCATTTTTTGGAAAGTCTGACAATATATTCATTACCTCTACGGGTAGTCAAACGTACGAAATAGATGGCAGCATCCAGTTCTTGCAGTGAAAACCTGTTTTCCGAAATGGATTCCGGATCGAAAACCCTTACCAGTTCACCTGGCAGATTGACCAACTCGACGGATTCCACTTCACTGAGATTGCCTGAAAGACTGAAATGATTTTGAGTAGGATTCGGATAGAGGAGATAAACATGGTGGTCATTCGCTGCTACTTCGCTTATTCCGGCAAGAATGATATTGAATCGGATATGATATCCGATAGTATCGCTTCCGTTTGAAACACGGATCAGAATAGAATCCTGATTACATAATTCGTTTTCAATCAACGTATCACTGGCATGAACATCCATATTGATTGAAGGGTCATAGATGAAAGAAAGATCAACCCTTGAAGTCACATCGCTGCATCGGCCCACATACAATTGTTGCGGACTGTTCCAATATGTGACAATGTAGGCTACATGGGGCGTAGCGACATACAGCCCGAAATAATCCGGAGCGCCACCGCCGATATCGGCCCACGTCTGACCACGGTCGGAAGTACGAAGTACCCGGTTGGAAGTGTTGCCGCTGTAGTAAACCAGGAATCCGATGGAGTCGTTGATGAATACCAATTCGCGACAGGTTTTCCCATCAGCCATGGTGCCTCCATCTCCGAAAATCCAAATGCCGTTCCTGTAGATGTTGTATCCATACGCAGTACCTGATCCGCCTCCACCGCTTGTATAGTTTGAATAAGTGAAGCTGTCATTCATCGGCTGGATGCAAGTTGAATGATCGAAGCCGATAAAGCTGACTTGGGAAAAAGAGCGCTGCGTGATGGTAATGAGCAATAAGACAACAAGGTGTCGCATGAATGCAAAGTAACCGAATCGGCCATGACTTCCCAATTATCCTTGCAAAAGACATATCGGTCTGTTACTGGTCATGAAAATCCATCGACTGAATTTGAACTGAAAATCGTCTTTGAATGAATGGCTTAATGATACATTATAATGGATACTTCATCCACTTTTCCTGGGATTCTTGTGACAATAAACAAGCATTCAGGTTTTTCTAGTTTGTCCTTACCTGGCTTAAAACTTTCCCAATTCAATGACGGATCGGTTTTTAGAGAGATTGATTTGACGGAAAATTTGCAGTTTTTACTCATAAGTTCATCCAACAATTCACTGGTGTACCATTTTACGTTTTCTCTTGTCAATCCTAAATACGAAAGACAAGAATCGTATAGCTGTATTTCTTGCTCGGATAAGTAAGAATAAATCTCATCATTCATGTCTCCGGCATAGGAAAGATAATTCGAAGACCTGTTATAAAGGATATCCGGTCTGGATGGCTTTTGGGTGGATTGAGAAAACATGTTTTTTACGGATAATAAAATCGCCAAGGAAAAGAATAATATTTTCATTACTTAGATGTGGATTTTAGAAGTGTTTTATCAATATCTGAATTACACAAGCCATGAATTGAATGTGCAGCTGTTAACGGATGGAGCCTGACTGTTATTCGAAATATTTTTAAAAGTATCGGCGCTTAAATTGAACATGATTGAGAAGTCCATGAAACGCCATTGATTACACCGGATTAACTAAAATGACGGGTCTATGTGCTTTTTAGGTTGTAATAGCCTGTCCGTTCAATCA
>JBJSZR010000119.1:0-954 GCA_046090385.1 Bacteroidota bacterium | reverse complement strand
TTCATATTCACAACATCCGCCCATGTATAATCACCAGATGCGATATTGAAGGCCATGAAAATAGCGCTGTAGGTATTGACGCTGGTCTGTTTACCACTGGCATCGGATTTGATCGTAACTTTTTTAGATTGACCTGCCATGATAAAACAACCGGGAAAATATGGAGTGGTGATCAACTGGGTCATCAATTCCTCCTTGGTAACATTGTTTGCGACCAAGCTCTCAAGACTCGCCATGAAACCGGTCATTTTAGCTGCTGCCGGAGTAATAGGCTTTTTCCAGATTTCTGAACCGGTAGCCGCGTTCAACTTGGCGGCAAAGAATGCTGAAAGTACAAGTACCTCATCTTTACCAAGATCCTTTACTGCGGTAACAAAAGTAAAAGAGCCTGATTTGGTCCATAACTTCTTTCCGGTAGCCATTTCAACCATCACCATTTCCGAATTCTTTCCTCCAGCTGATGTACCTATCACAAGTATTTTACCACTGGAATAGAGAAAGTACTTGTCTGATACAGCTTCCAATCCGACAGATTTTGCATTGAATAGGACCTTACCATTATCCGGATCCATGATGCAAAAATTTTTTCCGCCATCGGTGGAAAGGGAAATAAAAGGCGAGTTCCGTATGGCTTCATAGGAAGACTCCGGTGCATCCACGACATCTGCAGCCAACCACAACTCATCACCCGTCCCAGGATCTACTCCGATCAAACCACGTTGCGTAGCAGCGATGATCTGCCCAAGCGAAGTCACCGTTTGCCAGACAGTCGGAGACCTCATATCCTTCGTCCAAAGATTACCGGCGACAGCAGGAATTGAACTGGAAGTGAAAATAAGTATCACTGAAAATGAGCGAATAATGTATCTTTTCATTGTGTTCAGGATTATCAGTTTTGTAATCGAAGGCTTAAAAGTCTGTAATACTGCAAAACTAAAAACATTCCTGATACAG
>JBJSZR010000118.1:0-4169 GCA_046090385.1 Bacteroidota bacterium | reverse complement strand
TGATTTATGACCTCTCCTACGTTGATGACAGACTTGCGTCCATAGTTCAATCTTCACTTTCAGAAGCCACCGGACGTACTTTTCCGGTTTTCCGCTATGATGAATTCAAACATGGTAATGATCATTTGCGTTTTTCAGGTTTCAGGACAGGCATTTTCATCGGTGATGAATGGATAACCTTCAGGCGAGACAGCATCACTGTTTTAAACGACAGACTGATCCGATGGGACGGCATTTCTACTGAAGCAGGGAAGCCTTCATCTGTGCAATCATGTAGGTTGCTATTGGACAAAAACGGAAATCTTACCGATCTACTTCAATACACTGCATCCGATGAAATTGCTTCATTGGAACTTATCGGACATCTTCACTTTGAAATCGAGTATGAGGCTGACGGCATTAGTCCGGCGAAAGTGACAACCTCCTACATGAAACCTGATAAGACTTACGGATATTCACTCAAGTTGGTCTATTCAGATAGAAAACCATCGGATAATGGAAAGAGCCTGACTATTTTTCCAAACCCTGCAAATGACCATTGTGCGATATACCTTTCTGGAAATTCAGTCATAAACGGCACCATCACAGCGACTGACTCACAAGGCCGGACCATGTTTTCAATGCAAGGGATTTCAATTGAAAGTCGTGGTTTTACCTTCGATACCTCAACATTTCCACCCGGCACGTATCAGGTTCAAGTGGTAGATAACGGGTTCCAATCGGTCGGCAAATTCGTAGTAGTACGTTGATCTAAAACCGGTTTAAAGTCAAATAATCCATGGTTTCAATCCGGTAAAGCGTAAGAAAATCATCAGTGAAAACTAATAGAGTGGAATGAGAAACGCCCTGAAGAAAGCTCTACAGGGCGTCTACTCGAATAGACTGTTTTTTCAATCAGCTTTCAATATTTCAACTTTGCTGATCTTATCGCCTGCTCGAATGTCATCAATCACATCGACCCCTTCAATCACTTTTCCAAAACAGGTGTGATTGCGGTCGAGATGGGCTGTATTTCTACGGCTGTGACAAATGAAAAATTGAGAACCCCCGGTATCGCGTCCGGCATGTGCCATTGACAGAACACCGCGATCGTGGAATTGATTATCCCCGTTCAACTCGCATTTGATTTTGTAACCCGGGCCACCGGTTCCTGTTCCCGAGGGGCAACCTCCTTGAATGACAAAATCAGGTATGACACGGTGGAATGTTAATCCGTCGTAAAATCCCTTTTCTGCCAGATCACAGAAATTCTTGACGGTGTTCGGAGCATCCTGCTCGTAGAATTCTACGGTCATGGCTCCTTTTTCAGTGTGAATGATCGCTTTTTTCATCGGCACAAAGATACGATGAAGCTGCGATTTAAGCATTAAAAAAGCCTGCTCCGTAAAAGGAACAGTCTTTTACTTCTCAGATGATCAATCAACGGACGATGAATCTTCCTGTAACCGAAGCATCACCAACTGTTAAAATGCGATAATAGTACATTCCTGCAACGAAATCGGCCGTCGGCAATTCCATACTGCCGTTTGTAATATTCGTCTGCTCAAACACCAAACGACCCGTAGCATCATGAACTAAAAGCGCAGCAGATGAAATCAATCCCGTTACACGCAGTTGAGCGGTTCCGACAACTGGATTGGGGTAAATCGTCGCCGATAGTACTGCTGGCGGTTCTGTGTTCTCGATGTCTCCACCATCCAATTCGATCAGTTTCATGCTAGGACTGAACATCAGCCTTCGACAAGTACGGCTCATACATCCGTTCACGGAATCTTGTATTTCGAGACAGACCGTATAAATTCCCGGGCTAGCATATTGATGGACCGGATTTGTCTGGTTAGATGTGGTGGAATCACCGAAGTTCCAGCTGACGCTTGTGATATTGCCTACGGATTGGTTGACAAAAGACACTGCGTAAGGAGTATTGGGCACAGGTTGAAAGAAAAAGTTAGCGTAGCAACCCACATTGCCGATCGGACTGACCGTAGGACGTACGACTACAGTCCTGCAGACAGTATCCGAACAAGAACCGGCATTGTTGATTCTTGAAACGATGAGGCATACCTGGTAAACACCTGTATCTGCATACATATAGGTGGGTGTGCGGAGATTCGATGTGCCACCATCCCCGAAGGACCAATGGTAGGTGGTTCCGGTCCCTTGCATCAAGGCATAAAAGCGAAATGTTCTTGGACCAAAAGGACTGCGGGCGAATTGGAATGCCGCATTGCATACAGGTGGCAACAATTGGTTGACACGTACACTGTCGCAACGCGTATCGGTACAGGTTTGTCCTGTTGTACTGATTCTGGTAATGGTCAGACAGGCCCTATAAACACCAGGACCGGGGTAAATATGAGACGGATTCATCGCCGAAGATGATGTTCCGTCGCCGAATGACCATGAATATGTTGTGCCTGCGCCGGTGGTAGCGGGACTGAAGGAAACGGATGAATTAGAATTATTGGTCAACCAGGTGAATGCTGCAGAACATACGGATCCGGCGTTATTAACAAAGATACTGTCGCACCAGCTTGATGTACATGCGACTCCTCCATTCAAGCCTGGCACATTCACGGTCAGGCAAACCAGATAGGCTCCAGGATTTTGATATACGTGTGAGGGAGTGCGTAAATTGGAAACACCTCCATCGCCGAAATTCCACGAGTAAACGGCATTACTTGGATTTGCAGCCGGATTGAAATTGTAGGTGTTGTTAGTCGGATTGAATTGGAATGCGAATTGAGCGCTGCAATTGACCACAGGTGTATTTACTCTCACACTATCGCACCAAGTCGCAGTACAAGCCACCATACCTGCTGATGTATAACGTGTAACGGTGAGGCAAGCCCAGTAAGAGCCGGGAGATGCGTACTGATGAGTAGGTGTACGCAATGTATCGGTAGTTCCGTCGCCGAAATTCCATTGATACCTGGTTCCCGCTATGTTGTTTTGAGGATTGAAATAAAACGTGTTCCCCATTGAGCTGACCATAGTGGCAGAGAATTGTGCATTGCAATTCGTTTGTGTGGAACTGACGAACACACTGTCACACCAAGTGGTGGTGCATGCAACAGATCCGATAGCTGTTGGAACCGTGACAGTCAGACATACATTGTACGGACCAGCAATCGGAAATGAATGAAACGGACTAATGGCATTGGATGATGTACCGTCGCCGAAATTCCAACTGTATGTGGCATTTGACTGGACCATTCCAGGAGTGAACTGGATGCCATTGGATGTATTAGAGACGGCCGACCAGGTGAACTGTGCATTACAGGGGATGACTGCCGACCCTACAGCAACTGAATCACACCAGACACCTGTACAAGCAGTGCCTGCAGGGGTTATGCTAGTCGTGGTGAGACAAACGTTATAAATACCAGGTTGCAGGAACAGATGTTGCGCATTGGGTCCGGAGACAGGCAAACTTCCGTCACCGAAATTCCAGGAATAGCTGGTGGTGGTATTTGACTGTATTGCCGAGAAGAACACGTTCATCGAACCAGATTGCATCTGAAAATTGAATTGAACATTACAACCGTTTGACTGAGCAAATGCATCTGTCATTGAAACTGCTGAAAACAGCAACGTCAATCGTAAAAACAAGTAGTTGAATTTTTTCATGATAATTTGAAACATTAGAATGGTGTGTAGATTAGGACTTTTGCGGAGGCCCAAGGTTTATTTGTTCCAGGAAATAGATTTGAAATTTAACATTCTATTTTAACAACTGACATGAAGAAAGTCTGTTCTACCCCCCCCCTTCCGTGGGACACAAAAAAACACGAAAAACGATCAAAAGTGCAATCAGTTGCCGTAAACAGTCTTCAAATAATCCTGCCAATTTTTAGTCTTATGGATATCATCGCCATAGTACTTGGTGATATCCTTAAAAAAACGGGGATGTATATAGCTGGGAACCGCATCAATGATCTGATTCTGTTCATCGAGAACCACCAACATCGGCAGAACCAGATTGTTCCGACACAAGGCCATAGATAACTTATTGAAAGGAATCTGTGCATTGAAAGCGCCACTCAATTGCTGGCCACCGAAAAAGTAACTTTCGCTGGATAGCGCATTCACTTCCACGAGATCGTATTTCTTATTGATATAGTCAAGCACGGATGTATCTGCGAAAGTGGTCTTACGCATGACCTTGC